>NZ_JAEFCH010000038.1:0-42118 GCF_016406015.1 Acidovorax sp. IB03
ATGGGGGCGCTGCAGGGCGTTTAAAGACTCATCACTAGCATTCGCTAGAAGAGCCTGAAATAAGGCTCTAGCGCTTGATGGATAAGCGCGAGAAGCTATCAAAATGATAGCTTTTGATGACTGCCAGCTGCACTGGCAAGCCGCAGCAGGCGTGAGGGGCGTTTCGCCCGATACTCTAGCCCCGCGCACATTCCCGCTGCTTTGCCATGACCGACTTGCTTGCCCCTGCCAACGAAGCCCCCACCCAGCTCACCTCTGCCAACCCTGCCGATTGGCCTGTAGCCCCTGGCTGGCAGCCGTTGGTGGATGAGTTTTTTGGTGGACCTGTGGGGCAAAAGCTGCTGGCTTTTTTGCAAAGCCGCATGGATGCAGGCGCCAGCATCTTCCCACCCCGCCCGCTGCGCGCGCTGGAACTGACCCCGCCCGATGCCGTGCGCGTGGTCATCCTGGGGCAAGACCCCTATCACGGGCGTGGGCAGGCCGAAGGGCTGGCCTTTTCGGTAGCGCCCGGCGTGCGCCTGCCGCCCTCGCTACAAAACATCTTCAAGGAAATGCAGCGCGATCTGGGCGTGCCGTTTCCGCCCTTTCCCAATCCTGGTGGCAGCCTGGTGAAGTGGGCGCAAAACGGGGTGCTGCTGCTCAACACCTGCCTCACCGTGGAAGAGGGGCAAGCTGCCAGCCACGCCGGCAAGGGCTGGGAGCTGCTGACCGATGCCGTCATCCGCCATGTGGCCGAAGGGGATCGCCCGGTGGTTTTCATGCTGTGGGGCTCGCACGCACAGTCCAAACGCGCCTTCATCCCGCAAGACCGGGGGCACCTCGTGCTCACATCCAACCACCCCTCGCCTCTGTCGGCCTTGCGGCCACCCGTGCCCTTCATTGGCAATGGCCATTTCGGCCATGCGCGCGCGTTCCGGGAGCGGAACCAGGGCTGAGGCGCTGCCCCACACCTTCACCGCGCTGGAGGGGGGCTTATTCCTCGGCCTTGGGTGCCAAGGGCGCCGCAGGCGACTCGCAGCCCGCAGCCTGCCCCAGCCCCTTGAGGTAGCTGCGCCGGATGGTGCCCGCTGTGATGGAGGCTTCCACCTCGCGGCTGTACTTCTCGGCGCCCGTCAGCTTGCGCACCCAGCTGCGCATGGGCACAACGTCTTCTGCTGCGCCTCTCACGGCGCCGATGGCTCCCTTCTTCGCTGCGCCCGCACCCCGCTCAATCAGACTGGGGTTGGTTGAGGTGGAAGGGGTGTCCAGATCGGCCCCCAGCACCGCATCCAGTGACCGCACCTGCTCTGCCAGCGCTTGGCAGCTGCGGTCGGTCGGCAGGGCGTAAGGGGCTTGGCGGGCTGCCGCCAGCTGCGGCGGAATGTTTGCCTTCACCAGATTCAGGTCTGACAGCGGAGGCGTGATGGCACGGCCCACCTCCGATGCTGTATCGGAAGACTGTGGCGCCCCATGCGCTGTGCCTGCGGCTGCCTTGGTGTTCTTGTCAGTCGGGTTGGCGGCACAGCCCCCGAGCAGCAGAACACAGGAAAGCGCCACGGGGTGGAGGGAGAGGGTTTTTCTCATGAGGGGAGGTCTTGCAACGTGTGCCAGCTCCAATGTGTGCTGGTTAGTCGCGGCGAGTGTAGGCCCGGTATGTTGTGCCTTGCCCCTCTTGATGGCATCCAATCGTAAACAGGTGTGACGATTTGCTCGGCGTGGCGGTGCTAGGTCGTTGGATCAGTTGGCGGCCTTGGCGCGATCCAGCAGCATCGCATCCCCATAACTAAAAAAGCGGTAGCGCTGTGCAATGGCGTGGCGGTACAGGCCCATGATGTGGGCGTAGCCCGCAAACGCGCTCACCAGCATCATCAAGGTGCTTTTGGGCAGGTGGAAGTTGGTGATCAGCACATCCACCATCTTGAAGCTGAACCCTGGGGTGATGAAGATGTTGGTGTCACCCGTGGTCTTGCCGCTTTGGGCCCACGATTCCAGCGTGCGCACGGTGGTGGTGCCCACAGCTACCACGCGGCCACCGCGCTGGCGGCAGCGCTCCAGGGCAGCCAGGGTGGCCAGGGGCACTTCGTACCACTCGCTGTGCATCTGGTGTTCGGCCAGGTTCTCCGTTTTGACCGGTTGGAAGGTGCCTGCGCCCACGTGCAGGGTGACGCTGGCGCGCTCGATGCCGCGCGACTGCAGCTCGGCCAGCACGCCTTCGTCAAAGTGCAGCGCGGCGGTGGGGGCAGCAACGGCGCCGGGGTTGCGGGCAAACACGGTTTGGTAGCGCTGGCTGTCTTCCGCCTCGTCAGGGTCGTGGTCGGTGTTTTGCTGGCGTTCGATGTAGGGCGGCAGCGGCAGGTGGCCGTGGCGGTCCATCAACTCCCACGGCGTCTCGCCTGCGGGGCCTTGCAAGGCAAAGCGGAACAGCGGGCCGTCTTCGGTAGGCCAGCGGCCCAGCAGCGTGGCATCAAAGCCGCCCGCGTGGCGGCCGCCGGCCATGTGCACTGTGCTGCCGGGCAGGGGCTTTTTGCTGACCTTCATGTGGGCTACCACTTCATTCCCTGCGCTTCCAGCTTCGGCGGGCAGGACGCGCTCGATCAGCAACTCCAGCTTGCCGCCACTGGCCTTCTCGCCAAAGATGCGGGCCTTGACGACGCGGGTGTCGTTGAAGACGAGCAGATCGCCCTCGCGCAGCAGGCCGGGCAGTTCACGGAAGATGCGGTCTGCGGGCGCCATGGCGCGGCCGTCGAGCAGGCGCGATGCGCTGCGCTCGGGGGCGGGGTGCTGTGCGATGAGTTCGGGGGGCAGCGAGAAGTCGAAGTCGCTGAGGGTGTAGGCGTGTGGTGCCAGGGGGGCGCCAGGGGCGGAGAGCGAAAGATCGGTCATGAGCTTGAGGGCCGAACGGGCCCGTGCCAAGTGAAAAAGGGCGCTATTGTCCCACGCCCCGATGCGCTCGGTGTGGCTGTTCAGCGGGCCACAGTGATCACCTGCGGCACGGGCACCTGGGCGTGCAGGCGGTGGATGTCTGCTGCCTGGGCCAGCGCCGTGCCGGGCGACAGCAAGGCGGCTGCCCCGGCAGCCACGCCCCAGCGCAGGGCCTCGGGGGGCGTGTCGCCACGTTCCAGCGCCCAGACCAAGGCCGCTAAAAAGCAATCGCCCGCCCCGGTGGTGCCGGTGGTGGCCGGCACCTCAAGCGCTGGTGCGTGCCATACGCCGTCGCGGTGGGCCAGCACCGCGCCTTGTTCGCCCATGGAAATGGCCACCGTGCTGGCAGCGCCTTGCTGCACCAGGGTGAAGGCGGCGTCACCGCATTCCTGCACGGTGTTCAGCGGCCGTTGCAGCAAGTCGCGCAACTCGCGCAGGCTGGGCTTGACGAGCGCCACTCCCCCTTCCAGCGCTGCCGCCAGCGCGGCGCCCGAGGTGTCGAGCGCAAGCGGTGTTCCTTGCTGTTGGGCTGCGTGGGCCAGTTGCGCATAAAAGTCGTGCGGCATTCCGGGCGGCAGGCTGCCGCTGGCGATGATCCACCGGGCGGGTTGCGAACCCGGCTCTGCGGTTGGCAGCAGGGCCTCTAGCAGGGCTTGAGATTGCGTGTGGTCCACCGTGGGGCCTGGCAGCACGAACCGAAACTCCTGGCCAGTGCGGGTCTCCAGCACCGACATGTTTTCACGGGTATCGCCAGCGATGGCGTGCATCTGGCATGCCACCCCTTCTTGCTGCAGCAGTGCTTGCAGTTGCGCGCCTGCAGGGCCGCCCACCAGGGCCCGTGCCTCTACTGCAGCGCCCAGGCGGTGCAAGACCCGGGCTACGTTGATGCCGCCCCCGCCCGGATAGCGCAGCACCGTACCGCACCGCAGCTTGTGGGTGGGCAGCACCTGCTCGGTGCTGGTGGCAATGTCCAGCGCGGGGTTGGGGGTGAGGGTCAGAAAAGAGGTCATGGCGCGGCGCGTGGGTGGCGTCAGGTGACTGGCCTTCGGCGGTGCAGCGGCGTGCCGAAGGCGCTGGGGTCAGGGCTGCCCGTGGGGGTTGCCAGGGGCGCTCTGGCAGGCCCGACCACAACTCGTTGAGGTCTGGAAACCGCCATTTGTCAGGGTCTTCGCGGGCGACGATTTTTTCGTTGCAGCCCGGTTCGGCAAGATTCACCACTTCAGGGGGGATGCGCAGGTCTGACTTGGTGGAGAAGAACACCTTCACGCGCGGCGAGGTGAGGGACTTTTCGCCTTGCTCTGTCACCACGCCAATGCGGCCGGATGACAGCCGCACGAGCGAGCCCACCGGGTAGATGCCGATGCTTTTGACGAAGGCCTGGAACAGGCGCGGGTCGAAGTGCCCCTTGGTCCACTCGGCCATGCGACGAATGGATTCGGAAGGATCCCAGCCGCTCTTGTAAGGGCGGTCAGACGTGATGGCGTCGTACACGTCACAGATGGCCGTCATGCGCGCGATCAGCGAGATCTGGTCGCCCTGCAGCCTGTCGGGGTAGCCTGTGCCGTCCATTTTTTCGTGGTGGTGCAGGCAGGCGTCAAGCACCGAGTCCTCGACATTGCCACCTTCCTTGAGCAGGTTGTAACCCTCGACCGGGTGGCTCTTGACCACCGCGAACTCGCTGTCTGTGAGCTTGCCAGGCTTGTTCAGAACGGGCAGCGGGATGGCGGCCTTGCCCAGGTCGTGCAGCAGGCCGGCCATGCCGGCGCTGCGGGTGTGTTCCTCGCTCAGGCCAATCTGCTTGGCCAGTGCCACCATCATGGCGCACACAGCCACCGAATGCATGTAGGTGTAGTCGTCGGCAGTTTTCAGGCGTGCCAGGCTGATGAGTGCGCCGGGGTTGCGTCTGACGGAGTCCGAAATCTCTTCCACCAGGCTTTGCGCGTTGGCCGCGTCCACCACCTTGCCCATGCGCGCTTCGTTGAACATCGAAACGACGGCGCGTTTGGATTCGCTGCAAATGGAGGCCGCCAGTTGGATTTCATCTTGCATCGACGTGGGTTCACGGCTCCGACGCGGCAGTACAGGGCGGGGCGGCTCTTGGATGACGATGGCTGGCATGTCTTCCAGCTGGGCAAACTCTGAATCGATCTGCAGGTCAGCCTCTTCGCGCGAGACGGACATCACCCCCGCCGCCACATCCAGCCCCTTGGAGGTGTCGATCCACACCTCATCGATCGCGGTGGCCTGGAGGCGCTCCAGATCCTTGGGGTCCTTCAGGACGAACTTTGCACGCCAGAACGGGTGCTCCATCCAGGAGCCGCAGAATTCGTGCAGGTACATGCCCAGGATGAGATTTTTGGTACTGATTCGCTTGAGCATGACAACTATCTAGAACGCAAACTGACGCAATCACAGGGGCCGGGGCTTTATCCATGTTAGCCTTTTCGCCCCGCTTCTCCCTCTCCATTGTCCTCCCGCTTTGAAGAAAATGCCCGCAGTTTCGAGGCCCGCTGCCCCGGCCGCCCCCAGCGCTGCCCAAAAAGCCTTGCAAAAGATGGGGCTGCGCCGCGATATCGACCTGGCTTTGCACCTGCCGCTGCGCTACGAGGACGAAACCCGCATCACCCCCTTGGCCAGCGCCCGCGACGGGCAGACGGTGCAGATTGAGGCCACGGTGACGGCCTGCGAAGTGCAGTTGCGCCCGCGCCGCCAGTTGCTGGTGCAGGTGGAAGACGCCACGGGCAGTTGCGAGCTGCGGTTTTTCAGTTTCTACCCCTCGCACCAGAAGACCATGGCGGTGGGCAATCGCCTGCGCATTCGGGGCGAGGTGAAGGGGGGCTTTTGGGGGCGGCAGATGCTGCACCCGGCGTTCCGGCTGGCGGGGGGCGAATTACCCACAGCCCTCACGCCCGTTTACCCCACCACCGCCGGGCTGCCTCAGCCCTACCTGCGGCGCGCCGTGGTCAGTGCCCTGGGGCGTGTGGATTTATCAGACACCCTGCCGCCGGGGGTGGAGCCTCCTCATGCCATGTATCAAGGCCAAAATGGCCTCCAGCGCTCGTGGGGATTGCGCGAGGCGCTCACTTTTTTGCATCACCCCACGCCGGATGTGGCCCTGTCCACCCTGGAAGACCACAGCCACCCCGCCTGGCAGCGCCTGAAAGCCGAGGAGTTGCTGGCGCAGCAGCTCTCGCAACACCAGTCCCGCCGTGAACGCGACCGGCTGCGCGCCCCGGTGCTGCGCCCCCAGCCTGCGCAAGATGGTGCGCTGCCCTTGCACGAACAGCTCATGGCCGTGCTGCCGTTCGACCTCACAGCCGCGCAGCGCCGCGTGGGGGAAGAAATCGCGGCCGACCTGGCCCGCCGCGTGCCCATGCACCGGTTGTTGCAGGGTGATGTGGGCTCGGGCAAAACCATCGTCTCGGCCCTGGCCGCCTGCCTGGCCATGGATGCGGGCTGGCAATGCGCGCTGATGGCGCCCACCGAAATCCTGGCCGAGCAGCACTTCGCCAAAATGATCGGCTGGCTCGAACCCCTGCTGGCCGCCCGCGGCCGCAAGGTGGCCTGGCTGGTGGGCAGGCAAAAGAAAAAGGATCGCACCGTCATGCTGGAAATGGTGGCCAGCGGCGAGGCCGCGCTGGTCGTGGGCACCCACGCCGTGATCCAGGAACAGGTGCAGTTCAAGAATCTGGCCCTGGCCATCATTGACGAGCAACACCGATTTGGCGTGGCGCAGCGGCTGGCCTTGCGGCAAAAACTGGCGGCGCACGGTATGGAGCCGCACATGCTCATGATGAGCGCCACGCCCATTCCGCGCACACTGGCGATGAGCTACTACGCCGACCTGGATGTGTCGGTCATCGACGAGTTGCCGCCGGGCCGCACACCCATCGTCACCAAGCTCATTGCTGACAGCCGCAAGGATGAAGTGATCGAACGCATCGGTGCTCAGGTCGAAGCCGGGCGGCAGGTGTACTGGGTGTGCCCGCTGATTGAAGAAAGCGAGGCGCTGGACCTCTCCAACGCCACCGCCACGCACGCCGATTTGAGCGAGGCCCTGCCCGGCGTGATGGTGGGCCTGCTGCACTCGCGCATGCCCACGGCAGAGAAGAAGGCCGTGATGCAGCTTTTTTCCAGCGGCCAGATGGGCGTGCTGGTGAGTACCACCGTGATCGAAGTGGGGGTGGACGTGCCCAATGCCTCGCTCATGGTCATCGAACACGCCGAGCGTTTTGGTCTGAGCCAGTTGCACCAGTTGCGCGGGCGGGTGGGGCGGGGCGCGGCGGCATCGGCCTGCGTGCTGCTGTATTCCACCAACGACAGCGGCCGCGTGGGCGAAACCGCCAAGGAACGCCTGCGCGCCATGGCCGAGACCAACGATGGCTTCGAGATCGCCCGGCGCGACCTGGAAATTCGTGGCCCCGGCGAGTTTCTGGGCGCGCGCCAGTCGGGCGATGCGCTGTTGCGATTTGCTGATTTGGCAACCGATACCCACCTGCTGGAATGGGCGCGCGAACTGGCGCCCCAGATGCTTGATCGCTACCCTGAATTGGCTGCCAAACACGTGGCGCGCTGGTTGGGGGGAAAATCGGACTATCTCAAAGCATGAGACCCCGCCCAGCCCCACGCTGACGCGGCCCGCAGGAACACACCATGACCCTCACCGAACTCAAGTACATCGTGGCCGTGGCGCGCGAAAAGCACTTTGGCCACGCGGCCGATGCCTGCTATGTCTCGCAGCCCACGCTCTCGGTGGCCGTCAAGAAGCTGGAAGAAGAGCTGGATGTGAAGCTCTTTGAACGCAGCGCCGGCGAGGTCACGGTGACTCCGCTGGGTGAGGAGATCGTGCGCCAGGCCCAAAGCGTGCTGGAGCAGGCGGCGGCCATCAAGGAAATCGCCAAGCGCGGTAAAGACCCGCTGGCCGGGCCGCTGACGCTGGGCGTGATCTACACCATCGGCCCCTACCTGCTGCCCGAGCTGGTGCGCCAGTCCATCAAGCGCACCCCGCAGATGCCGCTGATGCTGCAGGAGAACTTCACCGTCAAGCTGCTGGAGATGCTGCGCACCGGCGAGATCGACTGCGCCATCCTGGCTGAGCCCTTCCCCGACACCGGGCTGGCCATAGCCCCACTGTACGACGAGCCCTTCATGGCGGCCGTGCCCAGCACGCACCCGCTGGCATCCAAGAAGTCCGTCACGGCGGCCGAGTTGAAGAACGAAACCATGCTGCTGCTGGGCGCAGGCCATTGCTTTCGCGACCATGTGCTGGAGGTGTGCCCCGAGTTCGCCCGCTTTGCCAGCAACGCCGAGGGCATCCGCAAGTCGTTCGAGGGCTCGTCGCTGGAGACTATCAAGCACATGGTGGCCGCAGGCATGGGCGTGACGCTGGTGCCCCGCCTGTCGGTGCCACGCGACGCCCTGCACACGGCGGCGCGCCGCCGCAAGAGCGACGAGAGCTACATCCGCTACCTGCCCATCGAAGAAAAAGACGGCAGCCCCCCGCCCATGCGCCGGGTGGTGCTGGCATGGCGGCGCAGTTTCACGCGCTATGAGGCCATTGCCGCCCTGCGCAACGCCATTTACGCCTGCGAATTGCCGGGTGTGACGCGTCTGTCCTGAACGTGGGCTGCCCAGGCGGTGGCCCTGCTGCAGCGGCAGGGCAAACGAAATATTTTGTTACTCGCGCCCTGTCGTTGGGCGGGGCTACACTCGCGCCGCGCTGGCAAAGCATGCCTGGCGTTTGCAATGTTTTTGCATTTCTTCCTCTTCCCGTCCCTGCCGTCGCCGTCCGCATGGCGGCGGTAAGTCCGTGACCGCTCCAAAAGAAAGGTTCCCATGAAGAAGCTTTGGCTTTCCGCCACGTTGGTGGCGGCCCTGTCGGCCTGCACTTCCATGCCACCCGCCGCATCCCAGGCCGGCGGCACCATCAAGAAGCCCGAAATGGACCGCATCGCTGCGGCACCTGCTGCCATGTCTGGCACGGCCGCATCGGGCAGTTTCAGCCAGTTCCTGGCGCTGTCGGCCCAAATGCAGCCCGAACTGGCGCCCGCCGTCGCGGCGTACGAGCGCAAGGCCACGCTGCAGGGCGATGACCTCGTCAACATCAGCCGCCTGCTGGGCCTGCACAACCGCCTGAAGAACCAGGCTGCCGTGATCGACGCCACCGCGCGCATGGTGTCCATCCCCACGGTGCGCTCCGACAAGGTGCCGCCGCACGAAGACAAGCACATCATCGCGTTTGGCGCGCTGGTGGAAGGCATGGCCAAGGAGTTTGGTCTGCAATACCGCAACGTGGACAACCGCGTGTTTGAGGTGAAGCTGCCCGGCAGCGGCCCCGACGAGTTCGGCATCCTGACCCATGCCGACGTGGTGCCTGTGGTGGCCGACGAATGGGTGCTGGACGACGGCACCAAACTCGACCCCTTCAAGCTGACCCGCGTGGGCGGCAACCTGTATGGCCGGGGCTCCATCGACGACAAAGGCTCCATCGCCACCGTGCTGTACGCCATGAAGGCCGTGAAGGAAAGCGGCCTGCCACTGGCCCGCACCATCCGCCTCATGATCGAAACCACCGAAGAAACCGGTGGCGACGCGATGAAGTACTACCGCGCCAAGACCACCCTGCCCGAGTACAACATCGTGCTCGACAGCAAGTACCCGGCCGTGGTGGCAGAAAAGGGATCGGGTGCGCTGCGCACCACCTTTGCACTGGGTGCCGCTTCGGGCAACCAGCCCACCATCGTGGCCATGGCGGGTGCTGCATCGGCCAACGCGGTGCCCCAGACAGCCACCGCCCGCCTGCGCGGCGGCGATGTGGACGCTGTGAGCCGCCAGTTGAACGCTGCCAAGGACGCCTTTGTCGGCAAATACACCGGCCAGGGCGGCAAGTTCAGCATCGACGTGACGCGTGACGGCGCAGATGTGCTGGTCAAGGTCACGGGTGCCTCGGCCCACGGCTCGCGCCCCGAAGAAGGCGTGAACCCGCTGCCGCGCCTGGCGCTGTTCCTGCAGCAATCGGGTGTGGCGTTGGCGGCCAATGGCTATGCCCAGGTCGCGCGCTACATCGCCGACCTGTATGGCGTGGATTACCTGGGCCGCACCCTGGGCCTGGCTTACAGCGACGACTTCATGGGCCCGCTGACCCTGTCGCCCAACCTGATTCGTGAAAAAGACGGCAAGGTCGATGTACTGGTGAACGTGCGCATGCCGCGTGGCAAAACGCCAGAGGCACTGTCTCAGGCCACCACCGAGCGCGTCAAGGCTTGGGGTGCCCAGGCTGGCGTCGCGGTGGAGGTGGAGCACAAACAGGGCAACTGGATGGCGCGCGACCCCAAGGGCGCGTGGCTGGCCACCTTGCTCAACACCTTTGGCGACACCACCGGCCTGCCCGCGCAGCCTGTGCCCACCGCCGGCAGCACCACCGCCAAGCTGATGCCCAACGCCATCAACTTTGGCCCTGCCATGCCCGGCAAGAAGTACACGGCCCACAACGCCAAGGAGTTCAAGGAAGTGGCGGACCTGGATGCAGACATGCAGATGTTCACCGAGATGCTGGTGCGCATTGGCAACCTGCAGCAAATGCAGTGAGCCTGGCCAGGCTGCTGGCCCGGCTTTTCACCGTTTGCTTGACCCAGACGCACTGCATCGGCAACGGATGACATCCACTGTCGGTGACTTGCGCTACAGTGTTTCAGGGCCCCGCGCCCGGCCTTCGGGACTGCATGGCGCGGGGTGTTTCATGTTTTCAGCACGAAAGGACCATCCATGGCCAAGCCAAGCAAAGCAGTGATCGGCAAGACCTCTGCTCCCAGCATCAACATCGGCATCAGCGACAAGGACCGCGCTGCCATCGCCCAGGGCCTGTCGCGCCTGCTGGCCGACACCTACACCCTGTACCTCACCACCCACAACTTCCACTGGAATGTGACGGGCCCCATGTTCAACACGCTGCACACCATGTTCATGGCGCAGTACACCGAGCTGTGGAACGCGGTGGATCCGATCGCCGAGCGCATCCGCTCGCTGGGCCATGTGGCCCCAGGCTCGTATGCCGAGTTTGGCAAGCTGGCCACCGTGCCTGACGCCCCCGCCAAGCCGCCCAAGGCACTGGACATGGTGCGCGTGCTGGTCGAAGGCCATGAAGCCGTGGCCCGCACCGCCCGCAGCCTGTTCCCCCTGGCCGACAAGGCCAGCGACGAGCCTACGGCCGACTTGCTCACCCAGCGCCTGACGGTGCACGAGCAAACCGCCTGGATGCTGCGCTCGTTGCTTGAAGAGTGACAACCGGCTTTCTGCGCGCGCCGTTCTTCCTTTGTGGTGCAGGGCGCCGCAGAATTGCGCCTTGTCCTACACGGCGCGGCCCCTTCGCCTGCACATGATGCGGGTTTGGCAATGCGCGCTGCCCTGGCGTCGCATGGCAGACCAACCCCCTGTGATGTATGCGAATCCTGTACGTTGAAGACAATCCAGAGCTGCGCGAAACCATTGGCATGCTGATGGAAGGCGAAGGCCGTACGGTGACGTCCTGCGCCTCTGCCGAAGAGGCCCTGGTGCTGGATGCCGGCCATCCCTTCGACGTACTGGTCACCGATGTGAGCCTGCCCGGTATGTCAGGAACCGATCTGGCCCGCCGGTTGCTGGCGGACGATCCGCTGCGCTGGGTGGTGTTGTGCTCAGGCTATGAACTGGGTAGCCAGCCGGGCAGCTGGGGGCCGAATGTGCGCACCCTGCTCAAACCGTTCGAGCTGGAAGAGCTGGAGCAACTGCTGGGTGGCATCCATACGGCCCTGGCTTCGGTCTCTACCTGATCCCTGCCGCGTGGCGGCATTTGTCGCTCACCATGCGTCTTTTCCCTTCACTGCATTCGCCCGCACGGCCCTTCCGGCGCCTGGATGGCTCGGGCTGTCGTAGCCCAACGGCGTCAGGCGACGGCGCTTCGTGCGGGGGCGTGGCGGGGCAACGTCACCCGGAAGGTCGTGACGTTGTCTTGTGACTTGGCCTCGATGGCACCTCGGTGCGCCCGCACGATCTGGTGCGCAATGAAAAGCCCCAGGCCCAGCCCCTGGTGGCGCCCTGGTTCGCGTTCGCCCCCGCGAAACGCGTCGAACAGATGGGGCATCAGTTCGGGCGGGATGGTGCCACCGTTCGAAACCGTGATGCTCACGGTCTCTGGAAGGTTGCCATCAGCGCAAATGCGCACCGGCTGGTCTGCGCTGCCATGGTGCAGTGCGTTGCCGACCAGGTTGGTGACCACCTGGCATAGCCGCTCGGTGTCCCAAGTGCCCGCGAGGTCGCCTTCCAGGATGGATTCGATGCCGCGTTCGGGGTGGCTGGTGGCTGCTTCGTCCAGGGTGCGCTGCACCACGGTCTGCATGTGGGCGGGGCTCAGTTGCAGCGCCAGCCCGCCTGCCTGGCGGATGCGGGTCACGTCCAGCAGGTCTTCGATCATGAGGGCCATGCGCTGGCTTGAGCGCAGCACCCGGTCCACCATCAGGGCTGCCTTGTCGGGCGGCGGCTGGCGCTTGAGCACGGTGGCCGCCGCGACGATGGACTGCAGCGGGGTGCGCAGGTCGTGGCTCAGCACGGCCATGAACATCTCGTTGATGCGCAACGCCTCGGTGCGCGCGCGCAGCTCGTGCGCCAGCGCCTGCTTGCGCCGGTGCAGTTCAAAGAACACGCCCGCCTTGTTGGTGAGCATGTGCGGGTCGATGGGTTTGTACAGAAAGTCCACCGCCCCGCTCTCGTACCCCCGGAACTGCCAGTTCTGCTCGCGCGAGCCCGCCGTCATGAAGATGAGTGGGATGTGTCGGGTGCGTTCGCTGCCCCGGATCAGCTCCGCCAGCTCAAAACCATTCATCTCGGGCATCTGCACGTCCAGCAACGCCAGGGCCACATCGTCGTGGGCCAGCAGCAGTTCCAGGGCCTCGGGGCCCGACTGGGCCTTGAGGATGTCCAGCCCGTCACGCTGCAGCAGCGCCTCCAGGGCGATGAGGTTTTCCTCGACATCGTCAACGAGCAGGCATTTGGTGCGGTCGGTCTGGGGCATGGGCGGTGGGGAGGGTGGGTGGGGTTCTCAAAAAGGGACGCATGTGCCCGGATCAAAGCAACTGGCGCTGGTGCAGGTCCGCCAGCAGCCTTGCGATGCCTTCCGGGGGCAGGATGTGGTCCACCGCCAGGGCCGCGATGGCTGCCTGCGGTATGGTGGGCATGCTGGCACTGGCGGGGTCTTGCACGATGGTGAGGCCGCCCGCCGCCTGAATGGCCTGCAGGCCGTGCACGCCGTCTTCGTTGGCGCCCGACAGCAGAATGCCCACCAGCCGGGGGCCGTAGTGGTCTGCCGCCGATTCGAACAGCACGTCGATGGAGGGGCGCGAAAAATGCAGGGGAGGGTCCACCGACAGCCCCACATGCGGGCCCTGGGGCCCCGCATCAACCAGCAGGTGATAGTCCGGTGGCGCAAAGCTCACCGAGCCTGGCGTGATGGCGTCTTTGTCGTGCGCCTCGCGCAGCGGCAGGGCGCAGCGGGGCTGAAAAATTTCCACCAGCAGGCTGCGCCGGTCCCGGGGCAGGTGCAGCACCACGAGCACCGCCGCCTGCAGTGTGGCGGGCAGCGCAGGCAGCAGCTCCAGCAAGGCATCGATACCGCCGGCAGAGCCGCCCACCACGATGGCTGCGTAGCCCCGGGAAGGTGTGGGTCTGGGGGCGAGGTGTTGGGTGCTCACAGCCCTGCCTTTTTGCGGTAGATGCGGTCCTGCGGCACGAAGTCGTCGAACGCATCGGTGTGCGCCGAAAACCGCAGCGACTCCTTGGAGCCTAGGCCCAGAAAGCCCCGGTGGCACAGCGACTCGCGGAACAGCCCCAGGGCGCGGTTCTGCAGGTCGCGCTCGAAGTAGATGAGCACATTGCGGCACGACACCAGATGGACTTCGGCGAACACGCTGTCGGTGGCCAGGCTGTGGTCGGAGAACACCATGTGCTCGCGCAGCCCCTTGTCGAACACCACGCGGCCATAGGCTGCCGCGTAGTAGTCCGACAAGGAGCTGCGGGCGCCGGAGCGCGCATGGTTCTCGGTGAAAGCTGCCACCCGCGACACGTCGAACACGCCCGACTCGGCGGCGCGCAGCGCATGCGGGTTGATATCGGTGGCGTAGATCAGGGTGCGGTCCAGCAGGCCTTCTTCCTGCAGCAGGATGGCCAGCGAATACACCTCTTCCCCCGCGCTGCACCCGGCCACCCAGACCTTGAGCGAGGGGTAGGTGCGTAGCAGCGGCACCACCTCATGGCGCAGCGCCTGGAAGTAGCTGGGGTCGCGGAACATGTCGCTCACCTGCACGGTGAGGTATTCGAGCAGCGCAGGGAACACGGCGGGCTCGTGCAGCACGCGGTCCTGCAGCTGTGACAGCGTCTTGCAGTCAAACTGCACCAGCGCCGACGCCAGCCGCCGCTTGAGCGACGCCTGCGCGTAGCCCCGGAAGTCGTAGTGGTAGCGGTGGTAGATGGCGTCGATCAGCAGGCGCTGCTCGATGTCTGCGGTGCGGGCCTTGCGGTGCGGCATAGAGGGGCCTACTTGGGCATCCACACCCGCACGAGGGACAGCAGCTTCTCCACGTCCAGCGGCTTGGCGATGTAGTCGTTGGCCCCGGCGGCCAGGCATTTTTCCTGGTCGTCCTTCATGGCCTTGGCGGTCAGCGCGATGATGGGCAGGCGGCGCCACTCGGGGCGGCTGCGGATCTCGCGCATGGCGGTGTAGCCGTCCATCTCCGGCATCATGATGTCCATCAGCACCAGGTCAATGGCGGGCTGGCCGCCGCTGCCGGCCCGCTCCAGCGCCTGCAGGGCCTCCAGGCCGTTGCGCGCAATCTCCACGCGGATGCCGGTGGGCTCCAGGATGCTGGAGAGCGCAAACACGTTGCGCACATCGTCTTCCACCACCAGCACGTTGCGGCCTTCCAGGGCGGTCTCGCGGTTGCGGGCCACCTGCAGCATCTGCCGGTGCTCGGCCGACAGCTCAGACTCCACCTGGTGCAGGAACAGCGTGACCTCGTCCAGCAGCCGCTCGGGGGAGCGGGCGTCCTTGATGATGATGGACTTGGAGAACCTGCGCAGCTGCTGCTCCTCGTCGCGCGACAGGGCGCGGCCTGTGTACACGATGACGGGCGGGAAGGAGACGCCGTCCTGCTCCGTCATTTGCTGCAGCAGTTCGTAGCCGCTCAGGTCGGGCAGATTCAGGTCCATCACCATGCAGTCGAAGGTGGAGCCGCGCAGGTGCGCCAGCGCCTCGGCTGCCGTGCCGGCGCCCACGATCTCCACGTCGTCGTTGGTGAGCAAGTGGCGCACGCTCTCGCGCTGGCGCTCGTCGTCTTCCACCACCAGCACGCGCCGCAGGTTCTGGGTGAACTTGGCTTCCAGCCGCTGCAGGGCGTGCACCAGTTCATCGCGTTTGACGGGCTTGAGGGCATAGCCCACGGCTCCCCGGCCCAGGGCCTCTTGTGAGTAGTCGGCCACCGAAACCACATGCACCGGAATGTGGCGCGTGGCCGGGTTGCGCTTGAGCTGGTCGAGCACGCCCAGGCCCGAGAAGTCGGGCAGGTTCACGTCCAGCACGATGGCGCTGGGCAGGCTGTGCATTGCGTAGGCCAGGCCGTCGGCCGCGTTGTGGGCCAGGTGGCAGTCAAAGTCCATCTCCCGCGCCAGATCGCTCAGGATCTGCGCAAAGCGCACGTCGTCTTCGATCACCAGGATGCTGCGCGCGCCCGCACGGCGCGGGGCTGCGGGAGCAACTGGGGCCGCCACGGGTGGCAATGCCGGGGCCGAAGGAGCCGGTGCGACGACCGGTGCCGCCGCGCGGGCTGGAGCAGGTGCCGCCAGCGGCACTGCGGGTTCTGCTTCCGGCGATGGGGGCACCAGCTTCTGTGGCAGCACCAGGGTGAAGACGCTGCCTTCGCCCGGCGTGCTCTGCACGTGGATGGACCCGCCCAGCAGGTGCGCCAGGTCGCGCGAGATCGACAGGCCCAGGCCCGTGCCGCCGTACTTGCGGTGCGTGCTGCCATCGGCCTGGCGGAAGGCTTCGAAAATCAGCTCCTGCTGGTGCGCCGGGATGCCGATGCCCGTGTCCTTGACGGCAAACGACAGGGTGTCGTCCGGGTTGCGCGACACATGCAGCGCCACCGAGCCCTTTTCGGTGAACTTGAGCGCGTTGGAAAGCAGGTTCTTCAGCACCTGCCCCAGGCGCTGCGGGTCGGTGTCCAGCGTGGCCGGTACGTCGGGTGCAACAGTGGCTGTGAGCGTCAGGCCCTTTTCTTGCGCCAGCGGGCGCAGCGGGTCGATCAGGGTTTGCAGGGCCTTGGACAGCGTCACCGTTTCCACCGACACCGTGGCCTGGCCGGCCTCGATCTTGGACAGGTCGAGGATGTCGTTGATCAGGGCCAGCAGGTCGTTGCCCGCTGCGTAGATGGTCTGCGCGTACTTCACCTGGTCGGGGCTCAGGTTGCCCGGCTTGTTGTCTGCCAACAGCTTGGCCAGGATCAGGGTGGAGTTGAGCGGCGTGCGCAGCTCGTGGCTCATGTTGGCCAGGAACTCGCTCTTGTACTGGCTGGCCAGCTCCAGCTCGCGGGCCTTGTCCGTCATGGCGCTTTGGGCGCGCAGCAGTTGCTCGCGCTGGTATTCCAGCTGCTGGGTCTGGGCCTCCAGGTGGGCGTTGGTCTGCTCCAGCTCGGTCTGCTGCACCTCCATCTGGGCCTGCGACTCTTGCAGGATGCGGCTTTGCTGCTCCAGCTCTTCGTTGCTCACACGCAGTTCTTCTTGCTGGGTCTGCAGTTCTTCGGACTGGCGCTGCGTCTCCTCCAGCAAGTTCTGCAGGCGGTTGCGGTCGATGCCGGAGCGGATGGCCACCGCCAGCAGTTCCGAGGCGCGCTCCATCAGCGTCCGCTCGGTCTCGGTCACCGGGCGGTTGAAGCCGAGTTCGATGACGGCATACACCTGCCCATGCTCCACGGCGGGCGCGACCAGCAGCTCGGCGGCGCTGGCCTGCCCCGTGGCGGACGACACCGGCAGGTAGCCCGCGGGCACATCGCGCACATGCATCAGCTCGCGCGACCGGGCGGCCTGGCCGACCAGCCCTTCGCCCACAAGCAGGGTCTCGGCCAGCCGCTCCCGCGGCAGCGCGTAGCCGCCGAACAATGCGAAGCCCGCGCCGTCCTGCACCACGTACCCGGCCCCGACCTGGGCGCGCAGGTAGCCTGCCAGGTACTCCAGCGCGATCTGTCCGATTTCTTCGAGCCGGTGGCCGCCATGGATGCGCTGACCCAGGCCCGTCAGGCCCGTCGAAATCCACGACTGCATGGACTTGGCCCGGTACTCCCGCGCCGTCACGCCGGCCGAAATGCAGATCAGCACCAGCAGAACCAGCGAGCCGGCGCCGGAATAAAGGTTGGCGTTGGTGGCCGCGGCCACCCACTGCTCGCGGCGGGTCTCCAGCTGCAGGTTCTGCTGCGTGCGCAGGCTCTCCGCCACCTCGCGCAGCTGGTCCATGATCTGCTGGCCCGCACCGCTTTGCACCAGCGTCATCGCGCCCACGCCGTCACCGGCCTTGCGCAGGGCAATGGTTTCGGTGAGCTCGCGCAGCTTCTGCTGCGTGAGGGCTTCGAGCTGCTCGACCAGCTGGAGGTGCGCTGGGTAGTCCGCCGCGCTGGCCTTGAGGTCCGTCAGGTGCTTGTGCAGCGAGGTCACGGCCGCGTCAAAGGGCTTGAGGTACGAGAGATCGCTCGTCAGCAGGTAGCCGCGCTGGCCCGTTTCCGCATCCTTGATGGCCTGCGTAAACCGATTGAGATGGCGCATGGCCAGGGTGGTGCGGTCCATGGCCCGAACGGCCTCAGTGCGGGTTTCGGCCGACCGGAAATTGACGAGCCCGATCACCAGTGTGGCCACGGCAGCCAGGATGAAGCCCGCCATCAGCGTGCGGGGGATGGCGAAGCGGGTGGCCGCCTGGGGGCTCGGGGTGCGGGTCATGCGGTGCGGTGGGTGGTGTACGGGGGAAAGGCGCACTTTATCGGGTTTGGACGGGCGCCGGGGCAGGAGGCCCGCGCCACGGCATTGCTGCTACATTCGGTGCGCCCTGCCCGCGTGTGTGGACGGGGCAGCCCCTCCTTGTTGTTCCAGCCGTTGCCCGCCATGTCCGCCGTCTCCCCCCGCAGCCGCTTTGGCCTGTACCTCGACCTCATCCGCTGGGACCGCCCCGCCGGCTGGCTGGTGTGCCTGTGGCCCACGCTCAGCGCGCTGTGGATTGCGGCCGACGGCTTTCCGGGCTGGCACCTGCTCATCGTGTTTGTGCTGGGCACCATCCTCATGCGCAGCGCGGGCTGCTGCGTGAACGACGTGGCCGACCGCGACTTTGACAAGCACGTCAAACGCACGGCGCAGCGCCCGGTGACCACCGGGCAGGTGTCCGTCAAGGAAGCACTGGGCCTGGGCGCAGTGCTGGCCCTGGTGTCGTTCGGCCTGGTGCTCACTACCAACATGGCGGCCGTCCTGTGGTCTGTGCCTGCCGTGCTGGTGGCCATTGCCTACCCGTTCACCAAGCGCATCATTGCCATGCCGCAGGCGGTGCTGGGCATTGCGTTCAACTTTGGCATCGTGATCGCGTTTGCCGCCGTGCAGGGTAGCGTGCCCGCAGTGGCGTGGTGGATGTGGCTGGGCAATATGTTCTGGGTGCTGGCCTACGACACCGAATACGCCATGGTGGACCGCGACGATGACCTCAAGATCGGCATCAAGACCTCGGCCATCACCCTGGGGCGCTTTGATGTGGCGGGCATTTCTCTGTTCTATCTGCTTTTCTTGGGCATTTGGGCGGTAGCGCTCGCCCCCTATGCGCTAGGTGCTATTTTTTATGTAGCAATGGCCGCCGCCTTGGCGCAGGCCGTGTGGCACTTCACGCTGATCCGCGCCCGCACCCGCGAAGGCTGCTTCAAGGCCTTCCGCATCAACCACTGGCTGGGCGCCACGGTGTTTGCGGGCATTGCGGGCAGCTACCTGTTGCGGTATTTGCTCACTAATTGATAGCTGCTAGCGCTTGTCGGATAAGCGCTAGAGCCAAAAAATGCTTCAAGCGCCAAATTCGTTGCCCAATTCATCGGCGCGCTTGCAAGCGGCCTGCATGGCGCGCTCGAACGCGGCACCCACGCCATCAGCCTCCATCGACTGCAGCGCGGCATAGGTGGTGCCGCCCTTGGATGTGACACGCTGGCGCAGCACGGCCGGGGGCTCGTCCGATCGGCGGGCCAGTTCCGACGCGCCTACAAATGTGCCTACGGCCAGCTGGTGCGCCTGCTGTTCGCTCAGCCCCATGCCGACGCCCGCGCGGGCCATGGCTTCGAGGAAGTAGAAAACGTACGCTGGGCCAGAGCCTGAGAGGGCCGTGACGGCGTCGAGCTGCTTTTCGCTTTCCACCCACAGGAATTCACCGGTAGACGCCATGATGGCTTCCACGCTCTGGCGTTCCGCTGCCGTGACGGCTGGGCGGGCGTACAGCGCGCTCATGCCCTTGCCCACCAGGGCGGGCGTGTTGGGCATGGTGCGCACCACGCGCTCAGAGCCCAGCCACTGGGCAATGCTGTCCGAGCGGATGCCTGCCGCCACGCTCAGGTGCAGAGCGGCTTGCGTGTGCGCCTTGGCTTGCGCGGCGGCGTCCTTGAAGGTTTGCGGCTTGACGGCCCAGACCACGATACCCGCGCGTTGCAGCGCAGGGCCCGCCTCGGCCTGCGCTTCGATACCGTAGTTCTTGCGCAGCGCCTCGCGCGCCTCGGCCCAGGGCTCCACCACCTCGATCTGGCTGGCAGGCAGCCCCTGGTGGATCAGCCCGCCAATGATGGCGCTGGCCATGTTGCCGCCGCCGATGAAGGCGATGGTGGGGAGGGATGGAGATGCGGCGGTTTGGCTCATGGGATGTGCAAGGTGGCAACAACAGGGGCCACGATGGTAGCGCCGCCGCGACTTGAGTTCACTCTGCGGTGGTTTGCCGCACCGCGTGTTCCCAGTTCGCCATCAACTCTTGCGCGCGGCCGTTGCTGAGCGTAGGCACAAAGCGCCGGTCGGCGCGCCACAGGTGGGAGAGTTCGTCGGTGCTGGCGTACACGCCGCTCGACAGGCCCGCCAGGTAGGCAGCGCCCAGGGCGGTGGTCTCAATCACGGCGGGGCGCACCACCGGAATGCCCAGCAGGTCGGCCTGGAACTGCATCAGCAAATCGTTCACGCACGCCCCGCCGTCCACGCGCAGCTCGCTCACCGGGGCACCGCCAGCGGCCACGGCGTCGCGGCTCATGGCCAGCAGCAGGGCGGCGCTTTGGTAGGCGATGCTTTCGAGTGCGGCGCGCGCAATGTGGGCAATGGTGGTGCCGCGCGTCAGGCCGGTGATGGTGCCGCGTGCGTCGGGCTTCCAGTAGGGCGCGCCCAGGCCGGTGAAGGCGGGCACCATCATCACGCCGCCCGAATCAGGCACGCTTTGCGCAAGCGACTCGACCTCGCTGCTGTTGGTGATGGCGCGCAGGCCATCGCGCAGCCACTGCACCACGGCGCCGCCCACAAACACGCTGCCTTCCATGGCGAACTCAGGCTGCTGGGAAGCCTGCGCTGCGCTGGTGGTGAGCAAGCCGTTTTGTGATGTCTGGAAGACATTGCCCGTATGCATCAGCATGAAGCAGCCGGTGCCATAGGTGTTCTTGGCCATGCCCGCCGTGAAGCAGGCTTGGCCAAAGAGTGCGCTTTGCTGGTCGCCCGCCACGCCGCCGATGCGGATGGAATGGCCCAGCAGGTCGGCGGCTGTGTCTCCAAAGTGCGCGGCGGACGGCAGCACCTCGGGCAGCAGGGCCTTGGGGATGCGCAGGAGCGCCAGCAGCTCGTCGTCCCACTGGTTGGTATGCACATTGAACAGCATGGTGCGCGCGGCATTGCTCACGTCCGTCACGTGTACCTGGCCGTGGGTCAGCTTCCACATCAGCCAGCTGTCCACCGTGCCAAAGGCCAGCTCCCCGCGCTCGGCCGCGTCGCGGGCGCCGGGCACATGGTCCAGCATCCATTGCAGCTTGGTGCCGGAGAAGTAGGCGTCTACCAGCAGACCCGTCTTGGCCTGGATGGTGCCGGCGTGGCCTTGTTCACGCAATTGCGCGCAGGCGGGTTCGGCGCGCCGGTCTTGCCACACGATGGCGTGGTGCACGGGCTGACCGGTTTTGCGGTTCCACAGCACGGTGGTTTCGCGCTGGTTGGTGATGCCCACCGCCCGCACGGCGTTGGCCGCTATGCCCGCCTTGGCCAGCGCGTCGCGCGCGGTGGCGAGTTGGGTGCGCCAGATTTCCAGCGGGTCGTGCTCCACCCAGCCGGGCTGGGGGTAGATCTGGGGCAATTCGAGCTGCGCCTGCGCCACGATGTGGCCGCGTTCATCGAACACGATGCTGCGGGAGCTGGAGGTGCCTTGGTCAAGTGCGAGCAGGTAGGTCATGGTCGAAAAATCCATTGGGTCAGGCCGCCACGGTGCAGATTACTCCGGCGTCTTGCAATAAAGCGGGAAAAGGCTCAGGCGGCGGCGCATCGGTGAATAGCCGCCCGATCTGATTGAGCGTGGCCAATTGCACCATGGCCGGGCGGTTGAACTTGCTGTGGTCGGCGGCCAGCCACACTTCGCGCGACTGCTCAATGATGGTTTGCGCCACCTTCACCTCGCGGTAGTCAAAGTCGCGCAGCGAGCCATCGGGCTCGATGCCCGAGATGCCGATGAGCGCGATGTCCACCTTGAACTGGCGGATGAAGTCCACCGCCGCCTCGCCCACGATGCCCCGGTCGCGCGCGCGCACCACCCCGCCAGCGACGATGACCTCGCACTCGGGGTTGCTGCTGAGGATGGCGGCCACATTCAGGTTGTTGGTGATGACGCGCAGGCCCCGGTGGTGCAGCAGCGCCTTGGCAATGGCCTCGGTGGTGGTGCCGATGTTCAGGATCAGTGAGCAGTCGTTGGGCACCTGTTCGGCCACGGCGCGCGCAATGCGGGCTTTGCCATCGGCGTGCAGGGTTTCGCGCTGGGTGTGGGCCAGGTTCTCCACCGTGGAGCTGGGCACGCGCACGCCACCATGAAAGCGGGTGAGCAGGCCAGATTCCGCCAGGCGCTGCACATCGCGGCGCACCGTCTGCAGCGTGACCCCCAGGGTGTCGGCAAGCTGTTCCACCGTGGCGGATTTGCGCGCACGCACTTCTTCAAGCAGTTGGAGTTGGCGGGGGTTGGTGTTCACGGTGGGGGGGCTGGGTGCGTGGGTTGTCACCGACTTGTAACAAATTTGAAACATCTGATCGGCGCGTCGATGGAGCGTTCGAGACTGTAAAGCGAAAAAAAACGAATGCATTAAGGGTAAACCTTGATTCGATTCGAACAAAAAAGAACAAAAATGAGCAAGTTCGAAAGTTGTGGGCTGCAGCTTAGGTGCGCAGTCCTTTCACACAGGCCCAAGGGGCGGAAGAGGATGCTTCATGCAGCTGGCGTTGGACAGCATCAGCAAGAAAGTCGGGGCGCAGACCTGGCTGTATGACATGAGCCTGGCGCTGCAAAGCAATGCCGTGACGGTATTGCTGGGCGCGACCCAGGCGGGCAAGACGAGCCTGATGCGCATCATGGCGGGGCTGGACGTGCCCACGCAGGGGCGCGTGCTGGTGGATGGCAAGGATGTGACGGGCACCCCTGTGCGCGACCGCAACGTGGCCATGGTGTACCAGCAGTTCATCAACTACCCCTCGATGAAGGTGTTTGACAACATCGCCTCGCCGCTGAAGCTGCGCGGCGAGAAAAACATCGACGCCCGCGTTCGCGAACTGGCCAGCCGCCTGCACATCGAGATGTTTCTGGACCGCCTGCCCGCCGAGCTGTCGGGCGGCCAGCAGCAGCGCGTGGCGCTGGCCCGTGCGCTGGCCAAGGGCGCGCCGCTGATGCTGCTGGACGAACCCCTGGTGAACCTGGACTACAAGCTGCGCGAGGAACTGCGCGAGGAGCTGACCCAGCTGTTTGCCGCCGGGCAATCCACCGTGGTGTATGCCACCACCGAGCCGGGCGAGGCCCTGCTGCTGGGCGGCTACACCGCTGTGATGCACGAAGGCCGCTTGCTGCAATACGGCCCCACGGCCGAGGTGTTCCATGCACCCAATTCGCTGAGCGTGGCGCGCGCTTTCAGCGACCCGCCGATGAACCTGATGACCGCCACCCGCCAGGACGGCGGCGTGCGCCTGAGCGACGGCACCGTGCTGCCACTGCCTTTGCCACCCGCGGCCAGCGCCTCGCTCACCGTGGGCGTGCGCGCCAGTGCGCTGCGCGTGCAGTCACGGCCGGGCGATGTGGAAGTGCAGGGCGTGGTGGAGCTGGCCGAGATTTCGGGCTCTGACACCTTTGTGCACGTGGACACGCCCTGGGGCGAACTGGTAGCCCAGCTCACCGGGGTGCATTACTTTGAACTGGGCGCACAGGTTCGCCTGCACCTGAACCCGGCCCAGGCCTATGTGTTCGGTGCGGACGAGGCTCTGGTGCTGGCCCCCCAGCGCGCGGGAGGACGCTGAACCATGGCACATATCCAGCTGGATCTGGCCCATTCCTACCGGCCCAACCCGCAGCAGGACAGCGACTACGCGCTGCTGCCGCTCAAGATGGACTTTGAAGACGGTGGTGCCTATGCGCTGCTGGGCCCCTCGGGCTGCGGCAAAACCACCATGCTCAACATCATGTCGGGCCTGTTGGTGCCTTCGCACGGCAAGGTGCTGTTCGATGGCCGCGATGTGACGCGCGCCACGCCGCAGGACCGCAATATTGCCCAGGTGTTCCAGTTCCCGGTCATCTACGACACGATGACGGTGGCTGAGAACCTGGCCTTCCCGCTCAAGAATCGCAAGGTGCCCGAGGCGCAGATCAAGCAGCGCGTGGGCCAGATTGCCGAAATGCTGGAGATGAGCCACCAGCTCGACATGCGTGCGGCGGGCCTGTCGGCCGACCAGAAGCAGAAGATCTCGCTGGGCCGTGGCCTGGTGCGCTCGGACGTGGCGGCGGTGCTGTTTGACGAGCCGCTCACCGTGATCGACCCGCACCTCAAGTGGCAATTGCGCCGCAAGCTCAAGCAGATTCACCATGAGCTCAAGCTCACGCTGATCTACGTGACGCACGACCAGGTGGAAGCGCTGACCTTTGCCGACAAGGTGGTGGTGATGAGCCGTGGCCGTGTGATGCAGCTGGGCACGCCCGATGCGCTGTTTGAAAAGCCCGCGCACACCTTTGTGGGCCACTTCATTGGCTCGCCCGGCATGAACTTCCTGCCCGCGGTGGTGGATGGCGCCACGCTGCAGGTGGCGGGCCAGCGCATGGCATTGCCTGCCCGCAGCTTGCCCGCAGGCGCTTTACAGGTGGGCGTGCGGCCTGAATATCTGGCTCTGTCTGCCCCGCAAGCCGCAGGCGCACTGCAGTGCCGCGTGGCACAGGTGCAGGACATCGGCACCTACCAGATGCTTACCGCCCAGGTGGGCGATCACACCATCAAGGCCCGCGTGGCCCCCGAGGTGGCCTTGCCCGCGGTGGGCGACAGCATCTGGCTGCAGGTGCTGGGTGAGCACACCTGCTTCTATCAAAACGAGGAGTTGTTGGCATGACGGCCCACCCCCTGAGCCGCTGCGCGGCTTCCCCCTGCGAGGGGGACGACGCCCTTTGCTGCGGGGCGGCCCTTGCTGGGCGTCCCGCTGATGGCGCTGCGCCCGTGTCATGCGCTGTGGCTGGCATCACTCTTTTGGAGTCTCTGGCATGAGCGTGACTACGAAACCCGTCAACCAGAAAGCCTGGTTCCTGATCCTGCCCGTCATCATCTGCGTGGCCTTCTCGGCCATCCTGCCGCTGATGACGGTGGTGAACTATTCGGTGCAGGACATCATCAGCCCCGAGCGCCGCGTGTTTGTGGGCACAGAGTGGTTCGTGCAGATCATGCGCGATGAGGAGCTGCACGCTGCGCTCTTGCGGCAGATCACCTTCTCGCTGGCGGTGCTGGCGGTGGAGATTCCGCTGGGCATCCTGCTGGCGCTGTCCATGCCCGCGCAGGGCTGGAAGTCGTCGGCAGTGCTGGTGGTGGTGGCACTGTCGCTGCTGATTCCGTGGAACGTCGTGGGCACCATCTGGCAGATTTATGGCCGGGCCGACATTGGCCTGATGGGCCGACTGCTGCAGGAGATGGGCATTGACTATAGCTACACCGGCAACGCCACGCAGGCGTGGCTCACGGTGCTGCTGATGGACGTGTGGCACTGGACGCCGCTGGTGGCGCTGCTGGCGTTTGCCGGGCTGCGCTCCATTCCGGATGCGTACTACCAGGCTGCGCGCATTGACGGTGCCAGCAAGTTCGCGGTGTTCCGCTACATCCAGCTGCCCAAGATGCGTGGCGTGCTGATGATTGCCGTGCTGCTGCGCTTCATGGACAGCTTCATGATCTACACCGAGCCCTTCGTGCTGACGGGTGGCGGGCCGGGCAATGCGACCACCTTCCTCAGCCAATACCTCACGACCAAGGCCGTGGGCCAGTTTGACCTGGGGCCTGCGGCGGCGTTCTCGCTGATCTATTTCTTCATCATCCTGCTGCTGTGCTTCATCCTCTACAACTGGATGCAGCGCGTGGGCACCGTCAGCGACGAAGGGGCTGGCCATGAATGAAAAGCGCTTCCAGAAGCGGACGCTGTTCCTCTTCGCGTACCTGTTGTTTGCCGTGTTGCCCATCTACTGGATGATCAACATGAGCTTCAAGACGAACGAGGAGATTCTTTCGACCTTCACGTTCTTCCCGCAGCACTTCACCTGGGCCAACTACAAGACCATCTTCACCGATGAGAGCTGGTATTCGGGCTACATCAACAGCCTGATTTACGTGAGCATCAACATGGTGATCACGCTCACCGTGGCCCTGCCCGCAGCCTATGCGTTTTCGCGCTACAGCTTTCTGGGTGACAAGCATGTGTTCTTCTGGCTGCTGACCAACCGCATGACGCCGCCCGCCGTGTTCCTGCTGCCGTTCTTTCAGCTCTACACCACCGTGGGGCTCATGGACACGCACATCGCCGTGGCGCTGGCGCACTTGCTGTTCAGCGTGCCGCTGGCGGTGTGGATTCTGGAAGGCTTCATGAGCGGCATCCCGCGCGAGATTGACGAGACGGCGTACATCGACGGCTATAGCTTCCCGCGCTTCTTCCTCACCATCTTCCTGCCGCTCATCAAGGCGGGTGTGGGGGTGGCGGCGTTCTTCTGCTTCATGTTCAGCTGGGTGGAGCTGCTGCTGGCCCGCACGCTGACCAGCGTGAACGCCAAGCCCATCGTCGCCACGATGACGCGCACGGTGAGCGCCAGCGGCATGGACTGGGCAACGCTGGCCGCCGCCGGGGTGCTAACCATCGTGCCCGGTGCCATCGTGATCTGGTTTGTGCGCCACTACATCGCGAAGGGCTTCGCCATGGGCCGCGTCTGACGTGAAGGGAAGCAAACATATGAACCAAAACAATTCCCAGCGGCGCGCGCGATGCGTCCAGTGCCAGCGGCAGCCGTGGAGCGGGCTTCGCCCGGCCACTGGCTGCGTCCCTCTGGGGGGAAGCGCCGCAGGCGCTCAGGGGGGTCGCCATGTTTGACTGGATGGCCTGGACCACGCCCGTAGCCGTGTTCTTCACCTGCATCGTGCTCATGCTCATCGGCATGACGGTGTGGGAAATCAAATCACCCACCACCCTGCGCAAGGGCTTTTTGCCCATTGCCACCACGCGGGGGGATCGCCTCTTCATCGGCCTGTTGTCGGCCGCTTATGTGAACCTGATTTTTGTGGGTCTGAGCGGGCGCATGGCGCAATGGCTCAGCCTGGAGAACGAGCCTTCGGTGTGGATCAGCTTCGTCTTGTCGATGGCGTTGCTGGGGCTGATTCTGCGCAAGGGTTGACGGATATTTGCTATTGAAATGAGAGCTGGTAGCGCTTTTAAATAAAAGGTTTGAGCATTAAAAGTGTTTTAAACCCTTTGAAATCAAGCGCAAGCAGCTATCGTTTTTGACGGTGTGCCAAGCGCCGGCCTGATTCCCCCCGGGGCCGGTGTTGTTCTACCCAAGGGGGTTCCATCTGAGGAGACAGCAATGAAGGTGCAGTTCAAGGCGATTGCGTTCGCCGCCGCGACCCTGGTTTTGGGTCACGCCGCCTGGGCCGGCGAGGCAGAGGCCAAGAAGTGGATCGACAGTGAGTTTCAGCCATCCACGCTGAGCAAAGACCAGCAGATGGCCGAGATGAAGTGGTTCATCGAAGCCGCCAAGAAGCTGCAGGCCAAGGGCGTGAAGGAAATCTCGGTCGTCTCCGAGACCATCACCACCCACGAATACGAAGCCAAGACCCTGGCCAAGGCGTTCACTGAAATCACGGGCATCACCGTCAAGCACGACCTCATCCAGGAAGGCGATGTGGTCGAGAAGCTGCAGACCTCCATGCAGTCGGGCAAGTCGATTTACGACGGCTGGATCTCTGACTCGGACCTGATCGGCACCCACTACCGCTACGGCAAGATCCTGAACCTGACCGACTACATGGGCGGCGCAGGCAAGGAGTGGACCAACCCCGGTATCGACATCAAGGACTACATCGGCACCAAGTTCACCACCGGACCTGATGGAAAGATGTACCAGCTGCCCGACCAGCAGTTTGCCAACCTGTACTGGTTCCGCGCCGACCTGTTTGAGCGCAAGGACCTGAAGGACAAGTTCAAGGCCAAGTATGGCTACGACCTGGGTGTGCCACTGAACTGGTCCGCCTACGAAGACATCGCCGAGTTCTTCACCAACGACGTCAAGCAAATCGACGGCAAGGCCATCTACGGCCACATGGACTACGGCAAGAAGGACCCATCGCTGGGCTGGCGCTTCACCGATGCATGGCTGTCCATGGCTGGTTCCGCCGACATCGGCACGCCCAACGGTCTGCCCATCGATGAGTGGGGCATTCGCGTGGCTGACGACAAGTGCACCCCTGTGGGCGCCAGCGTGGCCCGTGGCGGTGCGACCAACTCGCCCGCCGCTGTCTACGCGCTCACCAAGTACGTGGACTGGATGAAGAAGTACGCGCCCAAGGAAGCCATGGGCATGACCTTCGGCGAAGCCGGCCCTGTGCCCGCGCAAGGCCAGATCGCCCAGCAGATCTTCTGGTACACCGCCTTCACGGCCGACATGACCAAGCCCGGCCTGCCCGTGGTGAACGCCGACGGCACACCCAAGTGGCGCATGGCCCCCGGCCCCAACGGCCCTTACTGGAAGCAAGGCATGCAAAACGGCTACCAGGACGTGGGCAGCTGGACCTTCTTCAAGGACCACGACGCCAACAAGACGGCTGCCGCCTGGCTCTATGCCCAGTTCGTGACCGCCAAGACCACTTCTCTGAAGAAGACCCTGGTGGGCCTGACACCGATCCGCGAATCGGACATCCAGAGCAAGGCCATGACCGACGCAGCCCCCAAGCTGGGCGGCTTGGTCGAGTTCTACCGCAGCCCCGCCCGCGTGGCATGGTCGCCCACCGGTACCAACGTGCCTGATTACCCCAAGCTGGCCCAGCTGTGGTGGAAGAACGTGGCCCAGGCAGTGACGGGTGAAAAGACCCCGCAAGGCGCCATGGACACGCTGGCTGACGAAATGGACCAGGTGATGGCCCGTCTGGAACGCGCTGGCATGGCCAAGTGCGCGCCCAAGCTGAACAAGAAGGAAGACCCCAACAAGTGGCTGAGCGACAAGCAAGCCCCTTGGAAGAAGCTGGCCAACGAAAAGCCAAAGGGTGAAACCATCGCGTACCAAACCCTGCTGGACGCCTGGAAGGCTGGCAAGGTGCGCTAATCAGCGCTGGTCTGACGGGTTCCACGGCCCGTCAGACCCATTCCCGGGGTGGGCAGTTTTTTCCTGGTGCCCCGCGGGAGGCTCTGGCTTCAGGCCCCCTGCCGATCCAGAAGATCGGCAGCTGGTGGCCATGCACCAAGGTCAGAAATTACGGGTAAACCCTTACTTAATACCCTATCCCATGGACAATCGGATCCCATGACCAACGTTTCTGCACCCCTCTCCACCCAGCGCTCCGATTTGTTGGACCGCCTGGCCCAGCCGCATGTCTACGATCTGGCCGTGATCGGCGGCGGAGCAACCGGCCTGGGTGTGGCGCTGGACGCTGCCGCGCGAGGGTTCAGCGTGGTGCTGGTGGATTCACATGATTTCGCCAAGGGAACGTCGTCGCGCGCCACAAAGCTGGTGCACGGAGGCGTTCGCTATCTGGCACAAGGCAACATCTCCCTGGTGCGCGAGGCGCTGCACGAGCGCACCACGCTGCTCAGCAACGCGCCCCACCTGGCGCAACCCCTGGCGTTCGTGATGCCCTCCTATCGCTGTTGGGAGACTCCGTTTTATGGCATCGGCCTCACGATGTATGACGCCCTTGCAGGCAAGGCCGGCCTGGGGTCCACCCAATTTCTGGGGCGTGAACGCACCCTCCAGTGCCTGCCCACCGCCCGGCAGGATGGCCTCAAGGGTGGGGTGAAGTACTGGGATGGTCAGTTTGATGACGCCCGCCTGGCCTTGGCCTTGGCCCGCACTGCGGCAGCCCGGGGCGCTCTACTGGTCAATTACTGCCCCGCCAAGAAGCTGGTGCATGAAGGTGGGCGCGTGACTGGTTTTGAGTGTGAAGACGCTGAAACCGGCCGCTCCTTCACCGTGCGGGCCCGCTGCGTGGTGAATGCCACTGGCGTGTGGGTGGATGGGCTGCGCCAAATGGATGGCGAAGCCATCGGCAAGCCCGTCAAACCCATGGTTGCCCCCAGCCAGGGTGTGCACATCGTGGTGGATCGGGAATTTTTGCCATCCGACCACGCGCTGATGGTGCCCAAGACAGCCGACGGGCGGGTGCTGTTTGCCGTGCCTTGGCTGGGCAAAGTCATTCTGGGCACCACCGACAGTCCGCGCCAGGATGTGGTGCGTGAGCCGCTCCCATTCAAGGAAGAAGTAGCCTTCATCCTGAACGAATCTGCACGTTATCTATCGCGCGCGCCCAAGCAGGAAGACATTCGCAGCATCTGGGTGGGCCTGCGGCCCTTGGTCAAACCGCAGGATGATGATGGCGGTAACACCAAGAGCATCAGCCGCGAACACATCGTGCTGGCCAGCCGCAGTGGCCTGGTCACCGTGACGGGCGGCAAATGGACCACCTACCGGGCCATGGCGGAAGACGTGCTGCAAAAGTGCTTCGACACGGGGGGGCTCCCTCCCAAGGCGGCCGGCATTACCAATCAGCTTCCGCTGGTCGGATCCCCTGCAGGTGCCGTTCAACACAGCATCAGCGACGCCCCTGGCATCCATCTCTATGGCGCAGAAGCCGCCGCAGTGGCGGCCTTGCCAGGTAGCGCCAAGGAGTTGGGCGGGGGCTTGACGGAAGCCATGGTGCGCTTTGCCGCGCAGTTCGAATACGCACGAACGGTGGAGGATGTGCTCGCACGCCGTTCTCGCCTGCTGTTCCTCGATGCGCGCAAAGCCATCGACATGGCCCCTGCGGTCGCAGGCATCCTCCAGGAAGAGTTGGGCATCGACCCCCAGCTGCCTGCCTTCTTGGCATTGGCGCAACAATATTTGCGCCCAGAAATGTGATAAGCGCTTGACTAGGCGCTTTCACTTTGCAATAATCGTGGGCTTCGCGTTCAAAGCGCGGAGTTTCTGCCCAGCGGGAAGTGCTGCAAATGGTTTGCGGTGCGGACGACGGGCCCAAGACTGACTGGCTGATTTGCGGCCCTTGAGAAGTTCTCTGGGGCTGTTGTCTTCTGGTGCAAGTTGGGAATATTGAAATGATCCAAACAGAATCTCGGTTAGAGGTTGCCGACAATACCGGCGCTAAGTCCGTCCTTTGCATTAAGGTGCTGGGTGGCTCTAAGCGTCGCTATGCAAGCGTTGGCGACATCATCAAGGTGAGCATCAAGGAAGCCGCTCCACGTGGCCGCGTCAAAAAAGGCGAGGTTTACAGTGCAGTGGTGGTTCGCACGGCGAAGGGTATTCGTCGCGGCGACGGTTCGCTCGTCAAATTCGACGGCAACGCTGCAGTGTTGCTGAATGCAAAGTTGGAGCCTATCGGCACCCGCATCTTTGGACCCGTGACGCGCGAGCTGCGTACCGAAAAGTTCATGAAGATCGTGTCCCTGGCTCCTGAAGTTCTCTAAGGACGCGCTATGAACAAGATTCGCAAAGGCGACGAAGTCATCGTGCTGACGGGGCGCGACAAGGGCAAGCGCGGCACAGTGTCGTTGCGCAAGGATGACTCTTATCTGGTCATCGATGGCATCAACCTGGTCAAGAAGCACGTCAAGCCAAACCCTATGAAGGGCACAACTGGCGGCATCGTTGAAAAGGCTATGCCAATCCATCAGTCCAACGTGGCCATCTTCAATGCGGCTACTGGCAAGGCTGATCGCGTAGGCATCAAGGTGCAAGCTGACGGTTCGCGCGTTCGCGTGTTCAAGTCCAGCGGCGCTGAAATCAAGGCGGCCTAAGGGGTAAACATGGCACGACTGCAAGACATTTACCGCGACAAAGTCGCTCCCGAGCTGACCAAGCAGTTCGGTTACACCTCGCCCATGCAAGTCCCACGTCTGACCAAGATCACCCTGAACATGGGTGTGAGCGAAGCCGTTTCGGACAAGAAGGTGATGGACAACGCCGTGGCTGACCTGACCAAGATTGCTGGTCAAAAGCCTGTGGTGACCAAGGCCAAGAAGGCTATCGCTGGTTTCAAGATCCGCGAAGGCCAAGCTATCGGCTGCATGGTGACCCTGCGTGGCGTTCAGATGTATGAATTCCTGGATCGTTTCGTGACCGTGGCTCTGCCCCGCGTCCGTGACTTCCGTGGTATCTCCGGCCGCGCTTTCGACGGTCGTGGCAACTACAACATCGGTGTCAAGGAACAGATCATTTTCCCTGAAATCGAGTATGACAAGGTTGACGCTCTGCGCGGCCTGAACATCAGCATCACCACAACGGCCAAGACCGACGAAGAAGCCAAAGCGCTTCTGGCAGGTTTCCGTTTCCCGTTCAAGAACTGAGGCGAAGCATGGCTAAAGTAGCTTTGATCCAGCGCGAACTGAAGCGCGAAAAACTGGCCGCCAAGTACGCAACCAAGTATGCGGAACTGAAGGCGATTGCTGGCGATGCCAAGCGCAGCGACGAAGAGCGTGAAGCAGCCCGCCTGGGCTTGCAAAAGCTCCCTCGCAACGCCAACCCAACGCGTCAGCGCAACCGTTGCGAAATCACCGGTCGTCCACGCGGTACGTTCCGTCAATTCGGTCTGGCCCGCGCCAAGATCCGTGAACTGGCTTTCAATGGCGACATCCCCGGTGTCACCAAGGCCAGCTGGTAAGCAGGCAGGAGAGATTAAACATGAGCATGAGTGATCCCATCGCTGACTTGCTGACCCGCATCCGTAACGCACAGATGGTGTCCAAAGCAACGGTTCAGGTACCTTCCTCCAAAGTGAAGGTTGCCATCGCCCAAGTGCTGAAGGACGAGGGTTATATCGACGGCTTCCAAGTGAAAACTGAAGCTGGCAAGTCCGAACTTGAAATCGCCCTGAAGTACTACGCAGGCCGTCCAGTGATTGAGCGCATCGAGCGCGTCAGCCGCCCTGGTCTGCGTGTCTACAAAGGCCGTGATTCCATTCCACAAGTCATGAACGGTCTGGGTGTGGCAATTGTCACGACTCCCAAGGGCGTGATGACTGATCGCAAAGCGCGTGCTACCGGTGTCGGTGGCGAAGTGCTGTGCTACGTGGCCTAACCGCGGCATTGAGGAGTAACTGAAATGTCCCGAGTAGGAAAAATGCCCGTGACCATCCCCGCTGGCGTGGATGTGTCGATCAAAGACGACCAGATCTCTGTGAAGGGTTCTGGTGGTACCTTGTCTCTGGCGCAAAACGTGCTGGTCAAGGTGTCTAGCAATGATGGCAAGCTGAGCTTCGAGCCCGTGAATGACTCGCGTGAAGCCAACGCCATGAGCGGAACCCTGCGTCAACTGGTCAACAACATGGTTGTTGGCGTGAGCAAAGGCTTTGAGAAAAAGCTGAGCTTGGTTGGTGTGGGTTACAAGGCTGCAGCATCAGGTTCCAAGCTGAACCTGGCTGTTGGTTATTCGCATCCCGTCAACTTTGAAATGCCTGCTGGCATCACCGTTGCCACCCCAACGCCCACTGAAGTGGTTGTGAAGGGTGCTGACCGTCAGCGCGTAGGTCAAATTGCTGCTGAGATCCGTGCTGTTCGTCCTCCCGAGCCCTATAAGGGTAAGGGTATCCGCTATGCGGACGAAAAGATCACGATCAAAGAGACCAAGAAGAAATAAGGAGCTGCAACATGTTGACAAAGAAAGAGCAGCGTCTTCGTCGTGCCCGTCAAACCCGCATTCGCATTGCCCAGCAAGGCGTGGCCCGTTTGACTGTGAATCGGACGAACCTCCATATCTACGCCAGCGTGATCTCTGGCGACGGCAGCAAGGTGCTGGCAAGTGCTTCCACGGCAGAAGCCGACGTGCGCCAGTCGCTCGGCGGCTCGGGCAAGGGTGGCAATGCCGCCGCAGCCCAGCTGATCGGCAAGCGTATCGCTGAAAAGGCGAAGGCAGCAGGCGTCGAGAAGGTTGCATTTGATCGCGCAGGTTTCGCTTACCACGGTCGCGTCAAGGCTTTGGCCGATGCAGCCCGCGAAGCTGGTCTGCAGTTCTAAGCGGAGCGGAATAAAAAATGGCTAAATTTCAACCCAAAGTGCAAGACGAAGGTCGTGACGACGGTCTGCGCGAAAAAATGATCGCGGTCAACCGCGTGACCAAAGTCGTGAAGGGCGGCCGTATTCTCGGTTTTGCTGCACTGACTGTGGTTGGCGACGGTGATGGCCGCGTCGGCATGGGCAAGGGCAAATCCAAGGAAGTGCCTGCTGCCGTGCAGAAGGCGATGGAAGAAGCTCGCCGCAACATGGTCAAGGTTTCGCTGAAGAACGGCACCATCTATCACAACGTCACGGGCCACCATGGCGCCGCTGTCGTGATGATGGCGCCCGCTCCAAAGGGTACCGGCATCATTGCTGGTGGTCCTATGCGCGCAGTCTTTGAAGTGTTGGGCGTGACGGATATCGTGGCCAAGAGCCATGGTTCCTCCAATCCTTACAACATGGTTCGCGCAACGTTTAACGCCCTTGTCAATTCGACGACTCCGTCGAACGTGGCAGCCAAGCGTGGCAAGACAGTCGAAGACATCTTCGCCTGAACCGGAGTCTGAAATGACAACGCAACAAACCGTCAAGATTCAACTGGTGCGCAGCCCGATTGGCACCAAAGAGTCGCACCGCGCCACCGTCCGTGGTCTGGGTCTGCGCAAGCTGAACAGTGTCAGCGAACTGCAAGACACGCCCGAAGTGCGCGGCATGATTAACAAGATCAGCTATCTGGTCAAAATCGTCTGAGAGATCGATCATGGAACTCAATAGCATCAAGCCCGCAGACGGCGCCAAGCATGCCAAGCGCCGCGTAGGCCGTGGCATTGGCTCCGGTCTGGGTAAGACCGCTGGCCGTGGTCACAAGGGTCAAAAGTCGCGTTCCGGCGGCTATCACAAGGTGGGCTTCGAAGGCGGTCAAATGCCTTTGCAGCGTCGCCTGCCAAAGCGCGGTTTCAAGTCGCAGTCTCTGAAGTTCAACGCAGAAGTCACTTTGTCTGCTCTGGAACAACTCGGCCTGCCTGAAGTCGACGTGTTGGCTCTGAAGCAAGCAGGTTTGATTGGTGAGCTGGCCAAGGTGGTCAAGGTCATCAAGACCGGCTCTCTGACCAAGGCCGTCAAGCTGACTGGCATCGGTGCAACGGCAGGTGCCAAGGCAGCTATCGAAGCTGCTGGCGGCTCCCTCGCCTGATAGCACTCCCCAAGGAAGGCATCTGTGGCAACTAGCGCAGCTCAAATTGCAAAGACCGGCAAGTTCGGCGACTTGCGTCGTCGGCTGGTTTTTCTGTTGCTTGCGCTGGTCGTGTATCGCATCGGGGCTCATATCCCTGTGCCAGGCATCGATCCAGCCCAACTTCAGCAGTTGTTCAGTGGACAACAGGGCGGCATCCTGAACTTGTTCAACATGTTCTCGGGTGGCGCTTTGTCTCGCTTCACGGTTTTTGCACTGGGGATCATGCCGTACATCTCGGCATCGATCATTTTGCAGTTGATGACTTACGTCATTCCTACCTTTGAGCAATTGAAGAAGGAAGGCGAGGCCGGCCGCAGAAAGATTACCCAGTACACACGTGCTGGTACTTTGGGTCTGGCGCTTTTCCAGTCGTTCGGCATTGCTGTTGCGCTGGAAAGCTCTGCAGGTCTGGTGCTGAGTCCTGGTTTTGGTTTCCGTCTTACGGCGGTGGTGAGTCTGACTGCTGGAACAATGTTCCTGATGTGGTTGGGTGAGCAAATCACTGAGCGTGGTTTAGGCAACGGCATTTCCATCCTGATCTTTGCAGGTATTGCCGCAGGGCTCCCAAGCTCTATTGGTGGTTTGCTGGAATTGGTCAGTACTGGCGCGATGTCAGCACCTGCTGCGATCTTCATCGTACTGGTGGTGGGTCTGGTAACATACTTCGTTGTGTTCGTGGAGCGAGGCCAGCGCAAGATTCTCGTGAACTATGCCCGTCGTCAGGTGGGGAACAAGGTTTACGGCGGTCAGGCGTCTCATCTGCCCCTGAAGTTGAACATGGCCGGCGTGATTCCACCGATCTTTGCATCGTCGATCATTCTGTTGCCGGCAACAGTAGTGAATTGGTTCAGTGCAGGCGATTCGATGCGTTGGCTGAAGGATATCTCTGGTGCACTGACCCCTGGTCAGCCCATCTATGTGATGTTCTATGCGGCCGCCATCATCTTCTTCTGTTTCTTCTATACGGCGTTGGTTTTCAACAGCCGCGAGACGGCAGATAACCTGAAGAAGAGCGGTGCCTTCATCCCTGGAATTCGCCCAGGCGAGCAAACTGCCCGCTACATTGACAAGATTCTGGTTCGCTTGACTCTTGCCGGTGCTGTGTACATCACCTTTGTGTGCTTGCTGCCCGAGTTCTTGATTCTCAAGTACAACGTGCCGTTCTACTTTGGTGGTACATCGTTGTTGATCATTGTGGTGGTGACCATGGACTTCATGGCCCAGGTTCAGAACTACATGATGTCGCAGCAATACGAGTCTCTGCTCAAGAAAGCTAATTTCAAGGGTGGCAGTGCTGGTTGAAGCATGATTTCTGAGTAGCCAGTGCTGCTCAGAAGTTATGAAATTAAGTTAAGTGAGCGCCCCACGAGTTTTCGCGGGCACGCATTGTGTTCCGTGCAAAGCAGCCGGGACGGATGGAAAAGTTTTAGGAGAATGCAATGAGAGTTTCGGCTTCGGTCAAAAAAATCTGCCGCAACTGCAAGATCATCCGCCGCAAGGGTGTGGTGCGCGTGATCTGCACGGATCTGCGTCATAAGCAGCGCCAAGGTTGATTCGAAAGTATTAGAGGACGCATATGGCACGTATCGCTGGCATCAACATTCCGCCTCACAAGCATGCGGAAATCGGTCTGACCTCCATTTTTGGCATTGGTCGCACCCGCGCTCGCAAGATTTGCGAAGCAACTGGCATCGCTTACACCAAGAAGATCAAGGATCTGACGGATAGCGATCTGGAAAAAATTCGCGAGCAAATCGAACAGTTCACCATTGAAGGTGACCTGCGTCGCGAAACCACCATGAACATCAAGCGTTTGATGGACATTGGCTGCTACCGTGGTTTCCGCCATCGTCGTGGTCTGCCGATGCGTGGTCAGCGTACGCGTACCAACGCCCGTACTCGCAAGGGTCCGCGCAAGGGTGCAGCTGCACTGAAGAAATAAAGAGATTGAAAGATCATTATGGCTAAGTCTCCTGCCAATAACGCAGCTCAGCGCGTTCGCAAGAAGGTTCGCAAGAACGTTTCGGACGGTATTGCACACGTGCATGCCTCCTTCAACAACACGATCATTACCATTACCGATCGTCAAGGCAACGCTTTGTCTTGGGCGTCGTCTGGTGGTCAAGGTTTCAAGGGCTCGCGCAAGTCCACTCCCTTCGCAGCACAGGTGGCTTCCGAAGTGGCTGGCCGCGCTGCCATTGACCAAGGTATCAAGAACCTGGATGTCGAGATCAAGGGTCCTGGTCCAGGTCGTGAATCCTCTGTGCGCGCTCTGGGCGCCTTGGGCATCCGCATCACATCGATTTCCGATGTGACGCCTGTGCCGCACAATGGCTGCCGCCCTCAAAAGCGTCGCCGTATCTAATTTTTTTAAGCCCACCGCCGTCTGTAGACGCGTAAGCGCTCCAGGCGGCTCCCGCAATGGTTTGCGGTAGATGACATAAAAGGAAGCTCAAGTGGCACGTTACCTCGGCCCCAAGGCCAAACTTTCCCGCCGTGAAGGCACGGACCTGTTCCTGAAGAGTGCTCGTCGCTCCATCGCTGACAAGTCCAAGTTCGATTCCAAGCCTGGTCAGCATGGTCGCACCTCCGGCGCCCGTACCTCTGACTACGGACTGCAGCTGCGCGAAAAGCAAAAAGTCAAGCGCATGTACGGCATTTTGGAAAAGCAATTCCGCCGTTACTTCGAAGCCGCTGATGGCAAGAAGGGTAACACTGGTGCGAATCTGCTGTTCCTGTTGGAGTCACGCCTGGACAACGTCGTGTATCGCATGGGCTTTGGCTCGACACGTGCAGAAGCCCGTCAGTTGGTTTCGCACAAGGCGATCACTGTGAACGGCCAGTCGGTCAACATCCCTTCGTACCTTGTGAAGGTCGGTGATGTGGTCGCTGTACGTGAGAAGTCCAAAAAGCAGGCCCGTATCACTGAAGCACTGCAACTGGCCGCTCAAGTGGGCATGCCCGCTTGGGTTGATGTGAATGCCGACAAGGCAGAAGGTGTCTTCAAGAAGGTGCCTGATCGTGATGAATTCGGTGCGGATATCAACGAATCCCTGATCGTTGAGTTGTATTCGCGCTAATCACTCGATCTAGTTTTCGAGTAAACCGTTCCTAAACCGCGAGGCATCGCGGTTTAGGCGCTTCACCAGCCTTACCGGTGTAACGAGCTGGGGGTATTGAGAGGAAGTTTGAATGCAAACCAATTTGCTGAAACCCAAGACGATCAATGTCGAGCAGCTGGGCCACAACCGCGCCAAAGTGGCTCTGGAGCCGTTTGAGCGGGGCTATGGCCATACACTGGGCAACGCTATCAGACGCGTTCTGCTTTCGTCTATGGTGGGTTACGCAGCGACTGAAGTCACCATTGCCGGTGTGCTTCACGAGTACTCCTCTATTGATGGAGTTCAAGAAGATGTGGTGAACATTCTCTTGAACCTGAAGGGTGTGGTGTTCAAGCTCCACAACCGTGATGAAGTGACCCTGAGCCTGCGCAAGGACGGCGAAGGCGTCGTGACCGCACGTGATATTCAGACACCCCACGACGTAGAGATCGTCAACCCCGATCACGTGATCGCACACTTGTCGCAGGGCGGCAAGCTGGACATGCAGATCAAGGTGGAAAAGGGCCGTGGTTATGTGCCTGGCAGCATGCGTCGTTACGCCGACGAGGCTACTAAATCTATTGGCCGTATTGTTCTCGACGCCTCTTTCTCTCCAGTCAAGCGCGTTAGCTACACAGTCGAAAGTGCCCGCGTGGAGCAGCGTACCGATCTGGACAAGCTGGTTGTAGAGATTGAAACCAATGGCGCGATCACTGCGGAAGATGCGGTGCGTGCGTCTGCCAAGATTTTGGTGGAGCAGTTGGCTGTGTTTGCCCAGCTGGAAGGCGGCGAACTGACAGCTTTTGAGACACCTTCGGGCCCACGTGGCGGTGCTACGTTCGATCCGATTTTGCTCCGCCCAGTGGATGAATTGGAACTGACAGTGCGTTCTGCCAACTGCCTCAAGGCAGAGAACATCTATTACATCGGTGATCTGATTCAGCGCACCGAAAACGAGTTGCTCAAGACGCCTAACCTTGGTCGTAAGTCGCTCAACGAAATCAAGGAAGTCCTGGCTTCCCGCGGTCTCACCTTGGGTATGAAGCTTGAGAACTGGCCACCAGCCGGTCTCGACAAGCGTTAAGTTATAATTTTCGGTTCTCTGAATGGGAACAGTGCGTTGGGCAGTACCTGATACGGCTGCTCAATTTAATTAAAGTAAAAGGAAAGCACCATGCGCCACGGACACGGCCTCCGTAAACTCAATCGCACCAGCTCGCACCGCCTTGCGATGCTGCAAAACATGATGAACTCGCTCATCGAGCATGAGGCCATCAAAACAACGGTCCCCAAGGCTAAAGAACTTCGCCGCGTGATCGAGCCCATGATCACTTTGGCTAAAGAAGACTCCGTCGCCAACCGTCGCCTCGCATTCAACCGTCTGCGTGACCGTGACAGCGTTACCAAGCTCTTCAACGAACTGGGCCCACGCTTCAAAGCCCGTCCCGGTGGCTACACACGCATCTTGAAGATGGGTTTCCGTGTGGGCGACAATGCTCCTATGGCTTACGTCGAACTGGTTGATCGTGCTGCGGAAACTGAAAATTCTTCGGCAGCTGCTGAATAATAGGGTATAATTTAAATCTACCGCGCGATGGAGCAGTCTGGTAGCTCGTTGGGCTCATAACCCAAAGGTCGGAGGTTCAAATCCTTCTCGCGCAACCAACAAAATAGCGGTTCTCGCTAACAGTAAACGCCCACTTTTCAGTGGGCGTTTTTATTTGTGCCCAAGTTGTGCCCACTCTGTGCCCGCGTTGTGCCCACGCGGATTCAGCCGATCACTATTGCGACCATTGGGTAGATTTGGCACGTTTTACTTTAGTGACTGACTCTTCAAGGTTGGTTGCTGTCAGCTAATTCTGTAAATCTGACGTCCGCTGCGCCTCAAAGTGAATCGCCTTGGGGCGATTCAAAAGAGTTTCCGGACTTTGTGTACGACCGAGCTAGCTGCTGCTCGATCAAGCTGTTTTGGCGGCGCAGTCACTCAGCGAAACAGACAGGTCAGCAGCAGATGGGCGGCCCTATCTGCCGGCACTGGCTAGTTTTTTAGGCTGACCCGAAGGGATTCGACAAGGGCTTGCGCCGCTCGATTCGGGTGCTGCATCAACGGAACAATGACTCCGATTTCAAATTTTTGTATGGGATCAAGAGGTAGTGAAATCAGACCTTCTCGCTGATGTTCAGGTAAGCTGATGCTGGTGACGATCGTTACACCCAGGCCAGCACGCACCAGCTCGATGGCTGCCCCCGCATCACCGACCTCAATCACGAACTTTGGACTGACGCCCGCCGCCGCAAACCAGTTTGCGACCATCGGCCGGATCACACCACCAGGCTTGATCCCGACGACAGGTATGCCATCAATGTCAGCGGGCGAGACATTCACTCCACCATGAAGGAAGCCAGGCGCGGACGCGACACACAGGAGCTCGCTGTCAAATAGCTTCGTCGCAATAGCCCCGTCCATTTCCGGTGGCAACGAAAGAATGCCCAGATCCGCTTGGGCAGAGCTGATCCGATGCATGATGGTCAGCCGATGGTCCACATCGACATCCAGTTTCAGTCCCGGATGCGCGACTGCAAATTGCCCGATCGCATTCATGATGCGGCCGCTCGCAAGGGCCTGTGTGAGGAGCACGCGGACAGTAGCCCGCTCATGGTTGGCGATCTGTTGCGCGGCGGCCTTGATACCGTCCAGACCGTCGTAGAGCCTGTTGACCTCTGCCATGAGTTGCAGAGCCTCCGGCGTAGGGGTCAGCTTGCCACCGCGTCGACTGAAAAGCTCGAACCCCACCTCTTTTTCGAGACCACTGATCAGGTAGCTTATAGCGGGTTGCGTGATCGCCATCGCCGAACTGGCGCGCACCATGCTGCCCTCGCGCATGACGGAGCGGAACGCCTCGATTTGTCTCAACTTGAGTGCCACGGCATTGCCCCGACAATGAGTTCAAATTACGACGCCAGAGACTCTCACACGAGACAGGAGTCTTTCGACGGACGAGGATGCGAGTCCCAGATGATCGATCAAATCATTACCCGCAAGAAAATCCTCTCCAACGATCAGTTCTGCCATGCTGATCATGGCCTGTGTGTAAGGCATCTCGACGTTGGCCACACGGCCAAGTGCCATGAGGAATACGAGCCCATATGGCACATCTTCCGACAGGTATCGGGTATCGATCTGGGTGGGCCCGGGCGGTCCGCCACGCTTCTTGTGCAGTTCGGCGGCGATGTCCTCTAGGCGATCCCCTTCGGTCTTGAACGATTGCGAGAAGTGTTGCTTGACGCTGCGCACCTCGATACCGAATGCACCGGCAACGGCCAGGCGTTCAGCGTCGATGGCCTCAATGGCGCAGGACACGCGAGGCGTCATGTAGTGATACTGGGGCCAGTTTTCTGCTCGCTCAATCCTCGTCCAATTGAACAATGCGAGCGGCACGTGTGTGATAGCGCTGGTATTCGCAAGGCTGGAGACAAGCGGGTCTTCTTCCACGTTGAACCCGTCGCCAAACAGCGCTTCACAAGCAGCGAGCGCCTGAGGGGCGGCCGTCTGTGGCAGACAGGAGATCGCAACCTGGCTGCGCCGAGTCATGATGTTCACCTGAGCCGGCCCCTTGCGCCGCGCCGTGAGGGCGGTCGTGCCGAAGCTCGCAACACAAAGGGCAATTCCACGCGCGACCGCGCGCTCATACAGGTACAGCGATGACAACGATCCCATGGAACTGACAATCACCAGCTGCCCGGACCGTAGATTCGGCAAAAGTGCGTCCATCACTGCCTTATGGGCATTGAGTGGGACAGCAATCAGGATAACGTCGGACTGTGCCGCCAGCGTCTGCGCGCTATCGGTGGCCCCCACGGCAAGCGTCGCTTCCAATGCACCCATTGCGCTCAACGGCTCGTCTCGCAGCGCATTTGCGCTGCCGCTAGGTGCCCACACCGAAACCCCATGACCGCGCTGGGCGGCCCAGGCCGCGCTCGCCAAGCCGATGCTCCCGGCACCCACAATTCCGACTTTGATCCGGTTCACTTTTCTTCCATCTTCGTTTCGCATACGCTTGTATCTTTAAACCAGACCAGCGCGGTAGAGTCTGAACGCCGTTGAGGCGGC
>NZ_JAEFCH010000039.1:0-35108 GCF_016406015.1 Acidovorax sp. IB03
TTCCAAATTCCCAACGAAAAAAATGCCAGTCAGCTCTTAACTGACTGGCATTGGCTCGACCCCGGTGTTTCCAGCTGGGTTCGTCCATTTGCCCAAGATCGACGCCGAGTTCATCCAGCAGCTCTGCGCCGAGCAACTGATCACCCGCCGCGACCGCAACGGCTTCCCGGTGCGCGAGTGGCAAAAGATGCGAGAGCGCAACGAAGCGCTCGACTGCTACGTCTACGCCCGCGCGGCCGCATCGGCGGCGGGGTTGGATCGCTTCGAGGAACGCCACTGGCGGGAGTTGGAGCGGCAACTTGGGGTAGCCCCCCCACCGGATGCGCCACCGCCCATCCACGACATCGAGTTGAACGAGGCCACCCCCAGCGGTGGCCTCGCTGCTTCTGGAACTCGCAATACCGGTCGACGCGTCATCCGAAGCCGTTGGCTTCGCTGATGGCCGTCGCCTTCAAACCAAGGAGAACAAATGAGTCTTGCCACCCGTGTCGAGAGCCTGGTCATCCGGGTCGCCCAGGAGTTCAACGACGTCCGGGCGACGGCGGGAAACCTAGCCAGCCTGTCCACCACCGACAAGTCGAGTCTGGTCGCGGCGATCAACGAACTGAAGGCGGCGGTGCTCTCCGCAACCGCCATCGACGACAACCAGATCGCCACCTCCACCACCTACTCGTCGAACAAGATCGTGTCGCTGCTCGACGCGCTCAAGGCCGACATCCTCGGTGGAGCAGACGCCGCCTACGACACCCTGGTGGAGATCCAGCAGTTGCTGCAGAACGGCACCACGGGCCTGGACGCGCTCCTGGCTGCCGTCAATCTGCGGGTGCGGTTCGACGCGGCGCAAACCCTGACCGTTGCCGAACAGCTGCAGGCGCGCACCAACATTGGTGCGGTTGCGGCTGCCGATGTCGGCAACACCGACACCGACTTCGTCGTGATCTTCGACGGCGCGCTGGCCTGATGAGCCTCGCGTCTGGCATCGCCGCCCTGGCGGCGCGCATTGGCTTTGAGGTCAAGACCAAGATCGACGCCACGCACCCTGGTCTCGCTCGGGTGTGGGTGAGTTTTGGCTACGTGGCCGGTCAGGTCGTGATCGGAAGTGCCCACAACGTGGCCAGCGTCGTGCGCACGGCAGCGGGCCGCTACCGCGTGCATTTCGCAGTGGCGATGCCGGATGCGAACTACTGCTGGACGGCGCTCGCACGCAGCAGCAGCAACAGCGGCCAGCAGCGTGTGGCCGTCGTTCGCGCCAGCTCCGACCTGAAAACGGCCCAGTACGTCGACATCTCCTGCGCGACGACAGCAACGTCGTTCGACGACTCGTCCGAAATCAATCTTTTGGTGTACCGCTGATGGCCTACACAGAAATCCAACTTCAGGCCTTGGAGAGCGCGCTCGCCAAGGGCGAACGGCGCGTGACCTTTGCCGACAAGACCGTCGAGTACCGATCTGTCGACGAATTGATGGCCGCCATCCGCGAAGTCAGGCGGGGCCTGCTTCAGCAGGCGGCTGAGACCGGGCTGCTGCCCGGCGCGCCACGCCAGATTCGCGTCACCACGCGCAAGGGGTTCTGAGATGGCGTGGTTCTCCCAAACGGTGCGCCGGTTGTTCGGTGCCTCGCCAGTACACGAAGCCGCAGGTCGTGGCCGTCGCTCGCTGGCTTGGATGCCCGGCAACCCGGGCGCGGTTGCGGCGATGTTGACAACCAACGCCGAGTTGCGCGGCAAGAGCCGTGACCTCGTCCGCCGCAATGCTTGGGCGCAGGCCGGTATCGAAGCCTTCGTGGCCAACGCGGTCGGCACCGGCATCAAGCCGCAGAGCCTGTCTGGCGACGAACGGTTCAAGGCCGAGGTGCAAGCACTGTGGCGCGATTGGGTTGAGGAAGCAGACGCGGCGGGACAGACCGACTTCTATGGCCTGCAGGCCCTGGCGTGTCGGGCGATGCTCGAAGGTGGCGAATGCCTGATTCGCCTGCGGCCACGCCGTCCGGAGGATGGCCTGTCGGTGCCCCTGCAACTCCAGTTGCTGGAGCCCGAGCACCTGCCCATCAACCTGAACACCGATCTGCCGTCCGGCAACGTCGTGCGCTCCGGCATCGAGTTCGACAACCTTGGGCGGCGCGTGGCCTACCACCTGTACCGCTCGCACCCGGAGGACGGGCGACTGGCTCCGATGTCGGGCCAGGGCGGGATGGACACGGTGCGCATCGACGCCAAGGAGATCATTCACCTGTTCCGCGTGCTGCGCCCGGGGCAGATCCGGGGCGAGCCTTGGTTGTCACGGGCCCTGGTCAAGCTCAACGAGCTCGACCAGTACGACGACGCCGAGCTGGTGCGCAAGAAGACCGCCGCGATGTTCGCGGGTTTCGTCACGCGCGCCAACCCTGAGGACAACCTGATGGGCGAAGGTGCAGCGGACGCCGACGGGATTGCGCTTGCCGGACTGGAGCCGGGCACGCTGCAGATCCTGGAGCCGGGCGAGGACATCAAGTTCTCCGATCCGGCTGATGTTGGCGGTTCGTACTCCGAATTCCTGCGCACCCAGTTCCGCGCGGTCGCCGCCGCCATTGGTATCACCTACGAGCAGTTGACCGGCGATCTGACCGGCGTGAACTACTCGTCTATCCTTGCCGGGCTGCTGGAGTTCCGGCGTCGCTGCGAGATGGTGCAGCACGGCGTGCTGGTGCATCAGATGTGCCGCCCGGTCTGGGCGGCCTGGATGAAGCAGGCGGTGCTCGCCGGGGCCCTGGATGCCCCGGGCTTTGCGCGTGGTGGGCCAGCCCGTCGCCGCCAGTACCTCGCGGTGAAGTGGATTCCCCAGGGCTGGCAGTGGGTTGACCCGGAGAAGGAATTCAAAGCGATGTTGCTGGCTATCCGCGCCGGCCTGATGAGCCGCTCGGAAGCCATCTCGGCCAACGGCTACGACGCCGAAGACGTCGACCGTGAGATCGCCGCCGACAACCAGCGCGCCGACGACCTCGGCCTGATCTTCGACTCAGATCCTCGCTACACGTCGAAGGACGGCGGCAGCTCGGAACCCAACCGCAGCGCCAACGCGCCGGACATCACCGGTAGCCAATCGCTTCCCTGATTCGCTGCCTGACCGCTTTCCCGAAGGATTCCCATGACTTTGCTACCTCATCTGGCTGCGCGCCTGTTCGGCGTGCCGCTGGCGATTCATCGGCCGAAACTCGACATCATCCTCTCCGTGCTCGGTGCGCGCATCGGCCTCGCCGACCTCGCCGCGCCCGTGGGTTACACGCCTGCGGCCCGCGCGCCTGGGCCTCCGAGCGGCAAGGTTGCCGTCATCCCGATCCACGGCACGCTGGTGCGCCGAACCTCGGGCCTCGAGGCCGAATCGGGTCTTGCCAGCTACACCGGTATCGCCGCGCAACTGGACGCCGCGCTCACCAGCCCCGAGGTCGCTGCGATCCTGCTCGACATCGACTCGCCGGGTGGCGAGTCGGGCGGCGTGTTCGATCTGGCCGACCGTATCCGCGCGGCGTCGCAAGTGAAGCCCGTCTGGGCCGTGGCCAACGACATGGCGTTCTCGGCGGCCTATGCGCTGGCGTCCGCCGCCACCCGCGTGTTCGTCGCGCGCACCGGCGGTGTCGGCTCGATTGGCGTCATCGCGATGCACGTCGATCAGTCGGTGAAGGACGCACATGACGGCGTTCGCTACACCGCCGTGTTCGCAGGCGAACGTAAGAACGACCTCAACCCGCACGAACCGATCTCCAACGAAGCCCACGCCGTCCTCAGGGCCGAGGTGGATCGCATCTATGACCTGTTCGTCGAGACGGTCGCGCGCCATCGCGGCCTCGATGCGAACGCCGTGCGCGCCACGGAAGCGGGTCTGTTCTTCGGCCCGGATGCCGTTGCCACCGGTCTTGCCGATGCCGTCGGCAGCCTCGACGAAGCGCTCACGCAACTCACGCAGTCGCTTTCCCCACTCCCGACTCAGGTGGCTCCGGCCAGCCAAGCGGGCTTTCTTCGCAACCACCAGATGGAGTCTTCCATGAATGATCGAACCGACCCCGCTGCTTCTGATCGGCCTCTTGCTGATCCTGCTGGCAGTCATCCTCAACCGTCCGCCACCGCCACCGCCACCGCCACCGCCACCGCGCTGAGCGTGGCCGACGCCGTCGAAATCGCCCAGACCTGCACGTTGGCCGGGCGAACCGACCTGATTGCGGGCTTCCTCGAAGCCCAGTCCTCGCCCGCCAAGGTGCGCAGCCAACTGCTTGCGGCGCAGGCCGAAGCCAGTCCCGAAATCACCAGCCGCATCGCCCCCGATGCCGCGCGCCCTGTGGCCAGCAATCCGCTGATCGACGCCGCCAAGCAGATCGCAGCGCAATCCACCAAGAAGGAGATCTGAGATGCCCGCTCTCGCCGAACCTCTGAACCTGGGCGACCTGCTCAAGTACGAAGCCCCCAACCTTTACTCGCGCGACCGCGTCACGGTCGCTTCGGGCCAGAACCTGCCGCTGGGCACGGTGGTCGGCATCGTCACCGCAACGGCCAAGTTCAAACAGCTCGATCCGTCCGCAGAAGACGGCACGCAGGTCGCCGCTGGCGTGCTGCTACAGGCCTGCGACGCCACCTTGATCGACCGTGACGACGGTCTCGTCGTCGCGCGCCACGCCATCGTCGCCCACCACGCGCTCGCGTGGCCCGACGCCGTCACCACCGCCGAAAAACTCACCGCCATTGCGCAGCTTAAGGCGCTGGGCGTGCTCGTTCGCCAAGGAGCCTGACCATGAACAACCCCTTCAGCAATCCCGCCTTCTCGATGACGGCGCTGACAGCCGCCATCAACATCCTGCCCAACCGCTACGGGCGTCTGGAAGAACTGAACCTGATGCCGTCCAAGCCGGTACGGCAGCGCCAGATCATCGTGGAGGAGATGAACGGTGTACTCAACCTGTTGCCCACCTTGCCACCGGGTTCGCCTGGTACGGTTGGCGTACGCGGCAAGCGCAAGCTGCGCTCCTTCGTGGTACCGCACATCCCACACGACGACGTGGTGCTGCCGGAAGAAGTGCAAGGTCTGCGTGCCTTCGGTTCGGAAACTGAAACCGAATCCATCGCCAACGTCGTCGCCCGTCACTTGGAGACCATGCGCAACAAGCACGCCATCACGCTGGAGCACCTGCGTATGGGGGCGCTCAAGGGTGTGATCCTCGACGCCGATGGGTCGGAGCTGGTGGATTTGTTCGATGCCTTCGAGATCGATCAGACCGTTGTCGAGTTTCCGTTTTCCAACGAGAAAGGTGACGTCAAAGGCGCCTGTATCGCTACGGCAGCAGCAATCGAAGAAGGTCTCGGTGGTGAGTTCTCAACCGGAATCCACGTGCTGTGCTCGCAGGAGTTCTTTGCAGCGCTGATTGCCCACCCGACGGTAAAAACGGCCTATGCCAATTGGCAAAACGGTGCCATCTTGATCAACGATGTGCGCAAGGGCTTCACCTATGGCGGCATTACCTTCGAGGAGTACCGGGGGAAAGCTGTTGCGAGAATCGGCGAGAACGTTGTCGTGCGCCGTTTCATCGAGGCAGGCGAGGCCCACGCCTTCCCGACCGGCACCATCGACACCTTCGGCACCTACTTTGCACCAGCCGACTTCAACGAGACGGTGAATACGCTCGGCCTATCGCTCTACGCCAAGCAGGAGCCGCGCAAGTTTGACCGGGGCACCGACCTGCACACGCAGTCCAACCCGCTACCGATGTGCCATCGCCCTGGTGTGCTCGTGAAGCTGGTGGCTGCATGATGGGTCTCGTCGAGCAGGTTTATGCCGCCGCTTTGAGCGCTGGTCTTCTGCGGGATTGCCGGTGGCAGCCAGCCGGTGGATCTCCGTCGCAGACGCACGCGGTCGGCTTCACGGCACCTGATGATTCCGTATTCGACGGGCTGGCCTCGACCACCGACTATCAGATGTCGTACCCGGCGTCGGTGTTCGTGGGTCTGTCCCCACGCGAGGCGGTCGAGATCGATGGCGTGATCTATCAGGTGCGTAGCACCCGGGCCGTGGGCGACGGCTCGGAGATGCGCGCACAGCTCACTAGGGTTTAGCGCCGTGTCCGGCAACTCGATCCGCGAACAGATCCTGCTCGCGGTGATGGCGGCTGTCCGAACGCCGGTGGAATCGCTCGGTGCGACGCTACACCGCTCGCCCACGGTGGCCATCAGCCGGGAGCAGTGCCCGGCGCTGGTGGTGTTCCCCGAGTCCGAATCCATCACCGAACGCGCCAACGACCGCGTCACGCGCGAACTGATCGTGCGCCTCGTCGCGCTGGCCCGCGCGGTGCCGCCCGCGATTCCGGAGACAGAAGCCGACCGGCTGCTCACTGCTGCCCACGCCGCGCTGCTGGCCGACCGGAACCTGGGTGGCTTGAGCCTTGGCATCCGCGAGCAGGAATGCGAGTGGGACGTCGAGGACGCCGACGCGGTGGCCGTGGCGCTCCCTGCGCGTTACCGCATCACGTACCGGACGCTGGCCAATGACCTTTCAACCCTTGGATGACCCCTATGACCCAACTTGTCCTGATGCGCCCGCACACCCACGCGGGCAAGACGTATGGCGTCGGTGACCGGATCGAGATCGACGCGACATCAGCCGACTGGTTGATCGCGCACGACATCGCCACGCCGGAGCCGACCGCCCCAACCGCTGAACCCATTCCCGAACCCAAACCCCTCCAACGCAAGGAACCCAAGCAATGAGCACCTATGCCAGTTTTCAAGGCCGCGTCTTCCTCGGAAAGCGCGATCTCGAAGGCCTTCCCATCGAAGTGCGCTCGCCCGGCAACGTCGCCGAGCTCAAGCTCTCGCTCAAGACCGACGTGCTGGAGCACTACGAGAGCCAGACCGGTCAGCGTTCGCTGGATCACCGGATGGTCAAGCAGAAATCGGCCACTGTGAACCTCACCATCGAGGAGTTCACCAAGGAAAACCTCGCGCTGGCGCTGTACGGCAACCACGTCACCGGCAGCACGGGCACTGTGACGGCTGAACCCATTGGCGGCGCGGCTCCGGTGGTCGGCGACCGCTACTTCCTCGCGCACCCCAAGGTCTCGGCACTGGTGGTGACCGATTCGGCAGGCACGCCCGCGACGCTGACCGCAGGCACGCACTACACCGCCGACACCGACTTCGGTGCCCTCCAGTTTCTGGATACCACCGGCTTTACCGCACCGTTCAAGGCGGCCTACAGCTACGGCGTCGCCACCGAGATCGGCATCTTCACGCAGGCGCTGCCCGAGCGTTACCTGCGCCTGGAAGGCATCAACACCGCGCAGGGCAACGCCAAGGTGCTGGTCGAGCTGTACCGCGTGGCCTTCGATCCCTTGAAGGAAATCTCCTTCATCTCGGACGAGTACAACAAGTTCGAGTTGGAAGGCTCGCTCCTGGCCGACACCACCAAGCCCTACGACGCGGTGCTCGGCCAGTTCGGCCGTATCGTGCAACTGTAATGGGGACTGCCATGAGTGATCTGGAAACCCTCATCCCGCAGGCGGTGGAACTGGTCATCGACGGCGAGCCGCTGGCCATCAAGCCACTCAAGGTCGGGCAGATGCCCGCGTTCCTGCGTGCGATCACGCCGGTGATGCAGCAGATCGGTGGAGACGGCATCGACTGGCTGACGCTGATCGGCGAGCGCGGTGACGAACTGCTGACCGCAGTGTCGATTGCCATCGGCAAGCCGCGCGCGTGGGTCGACGAGCTGGCCGCCGACGAGGCGATTCTGCTGGCAGCGAAGGTGATCGAGGTGAACGCCGATTTTTTTACCCGGACGGTGATGCCGCGACTGAACGGAGAAATGGGCGGTCTGATCGCGCGGACGAGTGCGGCGGCAGCCGCCGTCACGGCTGGTTCGACACCGTCCAGCACCTGATCGAGCGCGGCCACCGGTTGCCCGACATCCTCGACTACACCCTGGCGCAGGTGCGCGGCTTCGCTGCCGCCACCGCGCGGGTGGACGCCGCACGCGATGCGCGGCTGCTCTCGCTGATCGCCATCGGCGCGCGCGGCGATTCGCGTCACCTCGACCAGACCCTCGATAGGCTCCAAGACCGTGCGCATCTCGATCCGCATCGATAGCAAGGCTGCGCAGGCGCAGTTGCGCCGCTGGGGCGGCGAGTTTCGCGACAAGGTCAAGAAGGCGGTCGCGCGTGGCATCGCCAGTGAAGCCACCGAGCTCAAGGAGGACGTGCGCACCCACGTCGCGGGCCAGATGGCGGTGGTCAAGAAGTCCTTCGTCAAGGGCTTTACCGCCAAGGTGCTCGACAAGGACAAGAACCTGCTGCCCGCGCTCTACGTCGGCTCGCGCATCCCGTGGTCGGGCATCCACGAGCGTGGCGGCTCTATTTCCGGCCGGATGCTGATCCCGCTGCACGGGCGCGTGGGCCGCAAACGCTTCAAGGCGCAGATCGCCGAACTGATGCGCGGTGGCAATGCCTATTTCATCAAGAACGCCAAGGGGAACATCGTGCTGATGGCCGAGAACATCAAGGAACACGACCGGCCACTGTCGGGCTTCAAGCGCCGCTACCGCAAGGCCGAGGGGATCAAGAATCTGAAGCGCGGGGCAGACATTCCTATTGCAGTGCTGGTGCCACGCGTGCAGCTCAAAAAACGCTTGAATGTCGAGCGCCTGGTCGCTGGACGTGTTCCGCGACTGGCAGCAGCCATCGAAAAACAGCTACGACGTGTGGATTGAGCAATGGCCAATCGCATCTCTGTCCTCGTTGCCCTCGAAGGCGCCGATGAGGGGCTCAAGCGCGCCGTTGATTCGGCGGAGAAGTCGCTGGGCGAACTCTCGGGCAGCGCTAAGACTGCCGGCCAGAAGGCATCTGCCGGAATGGCCGAGGTCAATGCGGGGGTCTCCGCTTTTGGCGAACAGATCAACCGTGCCAAGACACAACTGCTGGCCTTCCTGACCATCAACTGGGCCAGCGGCAAGGTGCAGGAGATCGTCCAGATCGCGGACGCCTGGAACATGATGTCCGCTCGCCTTAAGCTCGCCACCGCTGGCCAGCGCGAGTACGCCGTTGCCCAGAAGGAGCTTTTCGACATCGCCCAGCGTATTGGCGTTCCGATCCAGGAAACCGCCACGCTGTACGGAAAGCTCCAGCAGGCGGTGCGGATGCTCGGCGGTGAGCAAAAGGACGCGCTCACCCTTACCGAGAGCATCTCGCAGGCACTGCGCATCTCGGGCGCTTCGGCCGCCGAGGCGCAGTCGTCCCTGCTGCAGTTTGGCCAGGCCCTGGCATCCGGAGTGCTTCGCGGTGAGGAGTTCAATTCTGTCGTTGAGAACAGCCCCCGTCTGGCGCAAGCCTTGGCTGACGGACTGAATGTGCCGATCGGACGGCTGCGCAAGCTGGCTGAGGAGGGTCGGCTCACTGCCGACGTGGTGGTCAATGCGTTGATGGGCCAAAAGGACAAGCTGGCGGCTGAATACGCCCAATTGCCCGCCACCGTGAGCCAGGCGTTCACGCGCTTGTCCAATGCCTTCGGCCAGTGGATCAGTCGTCTGGACGAATCGACAGGCTTCACGAAGAAGCTTGCCGAGGCGCTGACCTGGCTATCGCAGAACCTGGAGTTGGTGATGCAGTGGCTGCAGCGCATCGCCGAGGTGGGTCTGGCCGTGCTCATCTACCGCCTGATCCCAGCCCTGATCACGGCCTGGCAGACGGCAGGTGCGGCTGCAGTGACAGCCGCCAGCGCCACATCGGCGGCCTGGGCAACGGCCAACCTGTCGGTGTCGGCGGCTGTGGCCAGCGTGGGCTTGCTCAAGACGTCGTTTGCCGTGCTGGGCGCTTTCCTCGTGGGTTGGGAAATCGGTACCTGGCTGTCCGAGAAATTCGAGATCGTCCGCAAGGCGGGCATCTTCATGGTGGAAATGCTGGTCAAGGGCGTGGAGCAACTTCAGTACCGCTGGGAAGCCTTCGCAGCCATCTTCACTTCGGACACTATTGCCCAGGCCACCCAGCGCCACCAGCAGCGCCTCGCCGAGATGAACCAGATCTTTGCGCAGATGTACGCCGACGCGGGCAAGGGGACGGAGGCTGCCAAGGGTGCGATGAATACGGCGGCCACCGCTGTCGAGGAAATCGCCAAGCGGCTCGAAGCCGTGCGCCAAGGCACTCAGGAAGCGGTCGGACGTGGCATCGAGGCGGTACATGCTGCGTTGGAGAAGCTCAAGTCCCGGCTGGGCGAGGTCGAACAGGCGGTCGGTAAGGCGCAGGCGCAGGTCAATGACGCCACCGCCAAGATGGCCGAAGCCTACAAAGGGCTTACCTCCATCGTGGAGGCCAACCTTCAGCAACAGATCCAGGCCGTCAAAGCCCGCTACGACCAAGAAAAATCTGCCCTCGAGCTCTCCAAGCAGTCCGAGGCGGCGCAAATCACCCAGTCCACCCAACTGCTCACCGAGGCGCTCACCCAGCAAACCACGCTGCGCCGTCAGGCGACGACCGAGACACTTGGCCTGATCGATCAGGAAACGCAGGCGCGCAAGGACGCCGCCGCCCGGCAAGGCCAGACCGAGGAAGAGCGCCGTGCCAACGTGCAGCGTGTCGAGAACGACATCCTGGCCACCAAGCGCCAGACGCTGACCCAGGCGCTCTCTGAGTACCGCCAGCACATCGACGCCCTCAACGCCGAGGCCAACCGGCATCTGGCGGAAGTCCAGCGCATCGAGGAGGCCAAGCGACAGCTGTCCATGTCCACGGAGGAGCGCGTGCGCGACATTCGGCGCCAGGGCATGACGGAGTACGAGGCCACGGAGGACCGGAAACGCCAGATCGCGGAGTACCAGACCAAGGCCCGTGAGCAGCTGGCCAATGGTGAATTCGAGCAAGCGCGGCAGCTCGCGCAGAAAGCGATGGATTTGGCCGCACAGGTGGCCAGCAGCCAGACCAGCGAGGCCAAGCGCGGCGAGGATGCTCGCAAACAGTCAGAACAGGCGGTATCGCAGGTCACACAACTCGAAGCACAGTCGCGCCAGGCCTTTCGCAACCAGGAGTACGAGAAGGCCAATGCACTGATGCGTCAGGCCGATGAACTCCGTACCCAGTTGGCGCAAAAGACCCGGGAGGCCGACGCGCAGATTGCCCAGGGCAAAGATGGCGTCAACCAGGCTATCCAGCGCATCCGGGAGTCCGAGGAACTGCTCAACCAGACCCTGGATGCGGAGGCCAAAGCCCACCAGACGGCGGCCCAGTCGGCCTTGACGGCCCGAGACCAGATCCGCCAGACGCTGGAGCAGACGCAAACCCAGATCGACCAGATCACATCCAAGCTTCAAGAGGGTCTGAAACTCACGCTCGATGCCGACACCACGCGCTTCGACCAGGCCATCGCTGAGCTGGACAAGGCGCTGGCCGAGAAGGAATACCTGCTGCAAATCCAGGCCGATCTGCAGGAGGCGGAAAAGAAACTCAAGGAATACGAGCAGCTGCTCAAAGAAGGCAAGACGCTACCGGTCGATGCCGATGTATCCAAGGCCCGGGAGGCACTGGACAAGCTCAAGACCTACGCTGATCAGAACGCGCAGTTCGAGCTCAAGGTGGCAACAGAAAAAGCCCAAGCCGCGATTACCAACGTGGACGGAATGATCAAAGCCCTTGATCGCATCCAGACCGAGTCGCGCCACCAGGTCAGCACCAATGCCGATGCGGCCCGTTCAGAAATCATGAGCCTCAACGGTGCCAATACCAGCAGCACGCACACGATCTACGTGCGCAAGGTGGAGACGAACGCCACCGGTGGTCTGGTGGGTGGCGTGCGCCACTTCGCCGTCGGCGGTGCGGTGGCTCCGGCCTTTCCCCGGATGAGCGGTGGCTCGGTGCCCGGCTCCGGCCACCACGACACCGTGCCGCGAACCTTGGAGGCCGGTGCGTTCGTCATTCGCAAGGCGGCAGTGCAAAAGTACGGCAGCGGAGCACTCTCGCGGCTGGCCAATAGCGTCGCTCACTTTGCCACCGGTGGCTTTGTGAGGGGTGAAAAACCGAAGAAAAACCGCGAAGTTGTTCGGGCGCAAAAGATGATGGAACTGGGCATGTTGAGCATCAACACGGGCAGTTGGGGCGGCCCGATTGCCAACCAGGCTACGCGCAATCACTGGTCGAAGATGTGGAATCTGGACAAGCCTGTGCTCGAACGCCTGGAGTCGCTCAAGACCTTGACGAGCCGAGAGCAGGGCGCTTTGTCAGCGATTATTGAGCGTTGGAAATGGGCCATGAATAACAGCAAGCAAGACCTGGAGCGCGAGCTGATCGACTACATGGAGCAAAACCAGGGCGAGTTTTACCGGCGCGGTGGCTTGGCGAAATCCGACACTGTGCCAGCAATGCTCACTCCGGGTGAGTACGTGGTCAACCGATCGGCGGTGGCGCGCCTTGGCGTGGGCTTCTTTGAAGCCATCAACAACCTGTCTGCCCCGGCGCAGGCCCTGGCCGGGCGTGCGCTGGCGGGCATTCAGGGCTTTGCCACCGGTGGTCTGGTGCAACCCGTTGGCATCACCTTGCCACGTCCCTCGTTGCCCGAAGGTACGCCCACCCGCACCGTGCGCGTGGAACTGTCTGCGGGACAGCAGAAGGTCAACGCCACCGTCGATGCGCGCGATGAAGCGCGCCTCTTGCAACTGCTCGACGCCGCCCGCGCCCGCACTGTCTGAGATTCCCTGATGCAACTGAAGAACCTCGCCACCGGGGTGGCTTTGCCATTGCCCGACGACTTGCTGTGGGCAGACGAACACGCGTGGTCGCCTGCGGTGGCCAGCACTTCCTACCTGATCACCGGGGCCTTGCTGATCCAGTCGGCCACGCGGCAGGCAGGACGCCCGATCACCTTGGTGGGCGCGCCCGACATGGCGTGGGTGACGCGTGCCGCCATCGAGCAGTTGCGCGCGTGGGCGGCGATTCCGGTGGGCGGCAGCACAGGCCGCTTCGAACTTGCTTTCGCCGATGGCCGGGTCTTCACGGTCGCTTTCCGCCACCAGGAGGTCGCCATCGAGGCCGAGCCGGTGATGGGTTTCCCGGCGCGCGCGAGCACCGATTTCTACCGACTGACCCTTCGATTCCTGGAGATTGCCTGATGCCCATCCAATCCGGCGACGTGAAACTGCTGAAGTCCGCCGTGATGGCCGATGTGCCCGAAGGCGGCGGTGCGCCCACGGGCCTCGTGATTGCCGATGGCGTATCGAACGCCATCTTCCCCGACATCTCCGAGTTGGATCGCGCCGGAGGCCGTGTCAACTTGCGCAAGAGCTTTGTGCAAGTGGCCACGGATGACACCGACACCTACTTCGGTGCCAACGTCATCGTGGCCGAACCGCCGCAGGACGAGCGCGTCAGCGTCACGCTGTTTTCCACCCGCAAGACCTTCGACACCCGTGAGCAGGCGCAGACCCGCATCGAGGCCTACCTCAATAAGGGCCCCGAATGGGCGGGCTACCTGTTCGAGAACCACATTGCGGGCCAACGCGTGGTGCAGCTTTTCCAGCGCTCGAGCGACGCCGTGCCCAACGTCGGCCAGACCCTCGTCCTGATCGAGAACGAAGGCTTGCCCACGCAGAAGGAGCAGTACATCCGCGCCACCGCCGTGTCGGTGGTCGAGCGCAGTTTCACTTACAACACCGACCAGGACTACAAGGCGGCGGTCGTCACCGTCGCCATCAGCGACGCGCTGCGCTTTGATTTCACGGGCTCGCCCGCCAGCCGAACTTTCACGCGGGCAACCAACAGCACGAAAACGCGCGACACGGTGGTGGCCGACGCGGGCACCTACGTCGGCGTCGTGCCGCTGACGCAGGCTGCCAATGTGGGCGACTTCACCATCAAGGGCGCGTCCATCTACACGCAGCTCGTGCCCAGCGCCCAGACCGAGACGCCGATCTCGGGCGTAGCCCCCTACGCAGCAGCAGGTTTGCCGGTGCCGGGCGCGGCACCCGTGAGCTACACGGCCAGCCACGCCTGGAACACCAGCATCAAATTCAACCTGCCGGGTGGCTGCCTGCCGGGGTCGCTGTCCATCGTCACCGATGGCATCACGATCTTCGACGACGCGGGCCTGCTCAAGACCGCCAGCGGCACGCTGGGCACCATCGACTACGCCAACGGCATCCTGAGCCTGAACTCCGGCTCGATGTCCAACAGCAAGGCCATCACCTACACACCTGCTGCACAACTGCAGCGCGCGCCGCAAAGCGCGGAGATCGCGGTCACGCCGGAATCGCGCAGCCAGTCTTACGTCGGCTCCGTGAACCCGGTGCCGCAACCCGGCACGCTTGCCATCAGCTACATGGCGCAGGGCCGTTGGTACGTGCTGTCGGATGGCGGCAATGGCTCCCTCAAAGGGCTGGATGCCAGCTACGGCGCGGGTACTTTCAACAAGAACACCGGGGCATTCGTCGTGACCTTGGGGGCACTGCCCGACGTAGGCTCATCGCTGATCCTGACGTGGAACGTGCCGACCCAGGAAACGCAGCAGCCGACCATCGTCCTGAAAGCATCGCAGGCCTTGCAGCTTGCCCCACCCGAAGGAAAGAGTGTGCAGCCGGGGACGCTCACCATCACCTGGCCACACGAGAGCGGCTCGGGCACGCGCACGGCGTCCGCCACCACGTCTGGCGAGCTCAGTGGTGCTGCCACCGGTAGTCTGAACGTCGCGCAGAACCTCTTGAGCTTCGCGCCAAATGTCCTGCCGCCCGTCGGCGCGCTGCTGACCGTGGACTACGTTGCGGGCCCCAAGCAGGAACACAGCTTCGCGCACCCCTCGCGCGATGGCCAGGGCAAGGTGCCGGTGACTGCAACCCTGGGCTCCATCGAGCCGGGTTCATTGGAGATCGAGTGGAACACCCTGACGGACACCGCCGTGCTCGGGGTCTACACGCTGCAGCAGATTCAGGCGATGGGGCTGGGCCTGTGGAACGGGGTCGATCCCACGCAATACGCCCGCGACGATGGTGCGGGCAATGTGCTGCGCGCAGGCCAAGTCATCGGTAGCGTCAACTACGCCACCGGGGCGGTGCAGTTTCAGCCGGATGTGACGATCAAGATTCCAAGCCCGGTGTATACCGAACAGCGCCTTGGTTGGGCCTCGGGCGTGGGCCAGATGTTCCGCCTCAACTACGGCGGCATCAGCTATGTGGATGCGCCGTCCATGTACCCCAACGACGAGTCCGGCCGCGTCTTGCTGCGCTACAACAGCGCAGGCTCAACCAGCAACCACAGCGAAATCTTTGCGTTCAGTCCATCGTTTCGGCTGGTGCCGGGCGTCAATGCACAGGTCGTGACGGGCTCCGTGGTGCTCCACAACGGCGGGTTTCATGGGCCCTGGGGGGACAGCGGTCAGGGCACGTTGCGTGAATTCACACCCAGCGGCTGGGTTCAGCGCGGCACGATCAACTATCTGTCGGGTGAAGTGACTCTCACTTCATGGGTGGCTGGTGCGTCCAACACCTGGGTGCGTGCCAGTTGCGTGACCACGGTGGGCGAGAACATCTCCAGCGAGTACGTGTTTCGCACGGGTGCTGCGCCACTGCGCCCGGGATCGCTGTCTATCCAGTTCGCCCGTGCGGTGGGTGGAACACAGACCGTGACGGCAGGCATCGACGGCACGATCACCGCGTCCGGCGTCATCGGCAGCGTTGATTACGACACCGGCCTCGTGCGGGTGCGGTTTGGCACCGTGGTCACGGCGGCGGGCAATGAGGCCGAGCCCTGGTTCGATCTTGAAAACGTGCGGCCAGACGGCAAGATCTTCCGGCCAGAGCCGGTCGCGGCCTCCAGCCTGCGCTACAGCGCCGTGGCCTACAGCTATCTGCCCCTGGATGCGGCGTTGCTGGGCATCGACCCGGTACGCCTGCCCAGCGACGGGCGTGTGCCGATCTTCCGTCCAGGAGGCTTTGCCGTCGTCGGCCACACCGGTCGCATCACCGCCTCGGTCAGCAACGGCCAGACCATCGACTGTGCCCGCGTGCGTCTGTCGCGCGTGCGCGTGGTCGGCAACGACGGCGTGGTGATCCACACCGGCTACGTCACCGATCTGGAAGCAGGCACGGTCACGTTCACCGACGTGACCGGCTACAGCCAGCCAGTGACCATCGAGCACCGCATCGAGGACATGGCCGTGGTGCGCGACGTTCAGATCAACGGCGAGATCAGCTTCACGCGCCCGCTGACGCACGCCTATCCGCTGGCCAGTCCCGGCGATCCGGTCTCTGGCAGTTTCGTCTCCAGTGCGCTGGTGGCCGGTGACCTGTTCGCCCGCGTGAACCTCGTGTTCGACCAGAGCACCTGGAACGGCAGCTGGTCGGATGAACTGATCGGCAGCGCCGCCACCGCCACCTTCAACCACACCCAGTACCCGATCACGGTCACCAATCGTGGGGCGCTCACCGAGCGCTGGGTGGTTCGGATGACCAACAGCACCTCGTTCGAGGTCATTGGGGAGAACGTCGGCGTGATCGCCACCGGCAACACCAGTGCCGACTGCGCCCCCAACAACCCCGCGACCGGGGTGCCGTACTTCCGCCTGCCTGCGCTCGGCTGGGGCAACGGCTGGGCCACCGGCAACGTGCTGCGCTTCAACACCATCGGCAGCCAGTTCCCGGTCTGGGTGGTGCGCACCGTCCAGCAGGGGCCGGAGTCCGTGCCCGACGACCAATTCACGTTGCTGATTCGCGGCGACGTCGACACCCCTTGACCAGAAGGAATCAATTCAATGGCTGACCTCACCGTCAAGTACTTCAACAGCGGCATGACCGGCGCGCCGCAGATCTCCAACAACTGGGGCGATCTGGTGACGATGCTCGACGCCTGCCTTGTCAACGGCTTCGCGCTCAAGGCAATCGATACGCTGACCTGTGTCGATGGCGTGGCCACCGCCACCATCAGCGCGGGTCACGCCTATCGGTCAGAGCAGGTGGTCGAGATCGCTGGGGTCGACCAGCCCGCGTACAACGGGCAGTTCCGGGTTATCGCTACCACCGCAACTACGTTCACCTTCGCAGTGACCGGCACGCCCGTGTCGCCCGCGACCAGCGCCACCAGCCTGTCGGCCAAGGTTGCGCCGCTGGGGTGGGAGAAGGCGTTCGCGGGTACGAACAAGGCGGCGTACCGCAGCAAGAACCCCGCCTCGCCGCAGAACCTGCTGCTGATCGACAACAGCCTCAAGACCCCCAACTACACGACGAGCTGGGCCAAGTGGGCCAACGTCGGCATCGTCGAAGACCTGGCGGACATCGATACCATCGTCGGCGCGCAGGCCCCGTTCGATCCGAACAACCCGACGCAGAACTGGAAGCAGGTCGAGGCCAACCAGTGGGGGTGGCACAAGTGGTACCACGCCCGCCAAGGCGGTTACGACACCTATTCCGATGGTGGCGCGGGCAACCGCAACTGGGTGCTCATCGGTGACGACAGGCTGTTCTTCCTCTTTTTGACCAACGCTCCGGGCTACAACTGGTTCGGGTGCAACAGCTACTGCTTTGGCGACATCACGAGCTTCAAGCCCGCCGACAACTACGCAACGGTCTTGTGCGCCGACGACATCTACGGGAGCAACAGTCACTACATCAGTTACCCCGGTCAGTTCAACGGCTATGGGCTCACGCAGTCGCTGGAGTTCACCGGCAAGGTCCTCTTGCGCAGTCACACCCAACTCGGAAACCCGGTGCGTTTCGGGCTAACGTCCCTCAACACCAACAACTCCAGCCAAGTCTGTGGCCGGGGCCCGATGCCGTTCCCCAATGGCCCGGACTACAGCCTGTGGCTGCTGCCCACCTACGTGCGCGAGGAGTCGGGCCATATGCGCGGCCTGATGCCGGGAATGCTGTGGATGCCGCAGTACCTCCCCTACAGCGATCAGACCATCGTCGATAACGTGGTTGGTCAGGCGGGCAAGAAGTTCCTGCTGGTCAGGACTCAGTACAGCTCGGAAACCGAGGGCGCGCAGATCGCCTTCGATATCACCGGGCCGTGGAGGTAAGCCATGGCGTGGTGGGACAGCGTGGCGTCGTTGACGCCGGTCGCGGCGTGGGATGCGCTGCACTTCGCGAACGGGCAACTGCAGGATCAGGTCGGCAGCAATGCCATCACCGTGCAGGGCGGTGTGGCCACGCCATTTCTGCTCTACGGGTTGTACGGCCAGGACAAGCCCTGGCCGCTGGCCACGCCGATGTCCTTGTCCGGCGACTTCGTGCTGGCGGGCTTCGTGATGCACGTCAGCCGAGGGCTGGTGTTCTACAAGACCCTCGGCGACAGCAACAGCTATTTTCTGGATCAGGAGTCCAACGGCGCGATCTACCAATACGCCAATGGCAGCGGCGGTCAGGTGGGCAGCGGGCCCGCGTGGGGCGCGCCCAAGTTCATGGCGCTGGTCGTCAGCCCGGCCAGTGCCCGCGTGTACATCAACGACGACTGGGCGGGCGCGGCTTTCGCGCGCTCGTGGGTGGCAGACAGCGTGGGCGGCATCGGCTACTACGCCGACGGCAACGAATACAACATCGGCGGCAGCGAGCGCTTCTTCGCGGCCGGGTTGTGGTCTGGTGTCGCAAGTCTTGCCGACGTGCGCGCGCTCGAATCCGTCTGCCGTGCCGCGCTCGCGGGACCGCCGGTCGGCGTGCATTCCGCTGCCTTGGCCCGCTGGCACAGCCCGAACACTGAACTGTGGAGCCAGCCAGGCAGCTACCCGCCCCGGGTTCGAGCTGTGGCCAGCGCGCGCCGAGACATCTATTTCGGCGGCAACGGCCAGATCACCGGCACCGTCAAGGAGAAGGGGCAGCCCGACCAACCCCTCGTTCGCCAAGTTCTGCTCTACAGCGAAAACACCCACGCCCTGGTGGCGAGCACGTGGTCTCAGGCTGACGGCACCTACCGCTTCGAGCGCATCGACCCTCAACAGTGCTACACGGTGATCAGCACCGACTACCGACAGCTGTACCGCGCGGTGATCGCGGACAACCTCAGGCCGGAGCTGATGCCATGACCGTCGCCATCACGCAGGAACACAACGAGGCGCGGCTGGCGGGCACGCTGTCCTTCCTCAATGCAGGCAGCAACCCCGCGCGGCTGCGCATCTACGGCGGCACGCGCCCACCCAACCCGGCGGCGACGCCCACCAGCGCGATGCTGGTGGAGATCGCGCTCACCAAGCCCGCAGGAACGATTGCGGGCGGCTTGCTGACGCTCACCCAGCAGGAGGACGGCCTGATCGCTGCCACCGGCATCGCCACCTGGGCGCGGCTGGTCAACGGCAGTGAGGTGACGGCACTCGATCTGGATTGCAGCGGCACCGATGGCGCGGGCGATGTGAAGCTCGCCAGCACCAACCTCTACCTGGGCGGGGACGCCCGGATGGTGTCGGCCATCTTGGGCTGAAATGTCGGGGGTGAACGATGCCTGTGAACTTTGGGCAAAACTTCGACCTGCTGTACGACCAACCCGCCGCCACCGACGCCGATCTGATCTTTGGCGCGGACTACGTGCCACCGCGCAACGACGTGGTGGTGCAGGCCACGCTGCCGTTGCCGGTGGTCAGCGTCGCCTTCATTCCGCCCGCACGGCTGGCGGTGCTGGCAGAGCTGCCGAGCCTGACAGTCAGCACGATCATCCTGCGCCCGAGCGTGCCGCTCAACGTCGGCGTGGCCAGCCTGCCCGGCGTGGTGCTGACCGGCGAGGTGCGGTACGCCTCGCGCACGCAGCGCCCGACGGTGGGTCAGACGGCGGACGAGTGGCAGCAGGCCGTGCAGCACGAGGGCGGCGCAGCGCAGCGCCAGCAGGATGCGACGGCCACGCCCGCAGGCTGGGGCGCGGCGTGGCAGCGTGGGGGTGTGTCGGTACACGGCATCGCGCACCGCCTGCCGCCAATCTTGGTGGCCGCGCCGCTACTGCGGCGCACCGGCCAGCAGCAGGCGACGCGCTTGCACGGCGCAACCGGGTTCGCCCACGAGAACGCGACGCCCATCGCGCAGATTCGGACTGGCGTGTTCCAGTACGCCACCCGTTTGCGCGACGCCACGCGCTTCGCGCATCAGGACGGTGACCGCAGCAAGCGCGCCGGTCGGCTCGCCCTCTGGCAGAACGCCCGCCTGCTGAGGCAGCGCCAGGGTTCGGACTTCCAGAGCGCAAGCCGCCGACCGGTCGGCTGGCGCGGGCGGTACCAGGAAGCGATGCGGCCACCGCCCGGCATCAGCGTGTGGGTGATCCCCGAGCCGCCCGAGCCGCCGCGCTGCTACACGCCGAGCGGCCACCTGCTGTTCGCTGCGCAGGCTCCCGCCAGTGCCCATCTGCTGTTCTTCTGCGAAAACCACACCGACCCGCCCGATGGTGAGCCGGTGGTCGTTCCCGTTCGGAGGGTCTATTTCGTGATCAACAACGTGACCCTGCACCGGCTGCCCGATGGCTTGCCGGTGCCGGTGTTCAATCTCTCGCTGTCGCTCGACGCCGCGTCCTGGACGTGGGGCTTCGATGCGCAACTGCCCGCCAAGGCGGAAAGTCTGGTCGCGCCTGGCTATGCTTCCGGCCCGGTCGAACTGGTGGCCAGCGTCAACGGCACGCAGTTTCGCGTGCTAGCGGAAAGCATCAGCCGTGAGCGCAGCTTCGGTGACACCAGCATCCGCGTCTCGGGTCGCGGGCGCAATGCCGTGCTGGCCGCGCCCTATGCGCCAGTGGTGAACTTCCAGCAGCCGCAGGCGCGCACGGCGCGGCAGTTGATGGACGACGTGCTGACGCTAAACGGCATCCCGCTGGGCTGGAACATCGATTGGGGACTGACGGACTGGAACGTCCCGGCCGGGGTGTTCACCCAGCAGGGCACGTGGATGGAAGCCCTGGTCGCCATTGCCAGCGCCGCCGGGGGGTACCTGATCCCGCACCCGTCCGACCAGAGCATCCGCGTGCGCCACCGTTATCCGGCTGCGCCCTGGGAGTGGAACACCGTCACGCCAGACTTCGTGCTGCCCGTCGATGCGGTGGCCCGCGAGTCGCTACGCTGGGTAGAGAAGCCCGGCTACAACCGCGTGTTCGTGTCCGGCCAGGATGTCGGTGTGCTCGGGCAGGTGACCCGTGCCGGGACTGCCGGGGATGTGCTGGCCCCGATGGTGGTCGATGCGCTGATCACCGAAGCCACTGCGGCGCGGCAGCGAGGCATCTCGGTTCTGGCCGATACCGGGCAACAGATCGAGGTGAGCCTGCGCCTGCCGGTGCTGGCCGAGACGGGGATCATCGAGCCGGGTGCGTTCGTCGAGTACCAGGACGGCAGCGTGACGAGGCTGGGCATCGTGCGCTCGACGCAAGTCGAGGCAGGAATGCCGGAGGTCTGGCAGACCTTGGGGGTGCAGAGCCATGCATAACCTCTACGAGCAGTTCCGCCAACTCATCCCTGATCCGCCATTGCAGGCGGGCACGGTGGTGGGCGTCGGCTCCGGCGTCGTGACCGTCGCCTTGCCCGGCGGCGGCTTGATCCGCGCACGCGGCAGCGCTGCCATCGGCCAGAAGGTGTTCGTGCGTGATGACGTCATCGAAGGCGGCGCACCCAGCCTGACGCTGGAAATCATCGAAATCTGAAAACCATCTTCCTGATCAACCCTGAACCCGTCTTGGTGCCATGTGCATCAGGCGGGTTTCGCATTTGGCTTCGCCACAACTTCGTTGAACTGGAGACCTGCAATGACCGAACCCGAACAACAACCCGCCGCCCTTGTGGAAAACATGCTCCTGCTACGCCGCGAGGACTTCGACGAACTGCTCGACCGTGTCGCCGAACGCGGTGCGGAGCGTTGCCTTGCCCATCTCGGGCTGGAGAACGGCAGTGCCGCGAAGGACATCCGCGAACTGCGCGATCTGCTGGAAGCGTGGCGCGATGCCCGCCGAACGGCGTGGCAGACCACCATCAAGGTTGTGACCACCGGCATCCTGGCCGCGCTGCTGGTGGGGGCCGCCATCAAGTTGAAGCTGATGGGAGGCGTGCAATGACTGCCAAGCCGAAGTTCTGCCTACTGGACGACTGGCGGCGCGTGTTGCGACGGGCCTGGAGCATCCGCTTCTCACTGCTGGCCGCTGCCTTCACGGCGGCGGAAGTGGTGGTGCCGCTGTTCGGGGACGTACTGCTAGACGTTATGCCAAGGGGCGCGTTCGTGCTGCTGGCCTTTGCCGCCAGCATCGGCGCAACCGTGGCTCGCATCGTGGCGCAGCCGGAGATGCACCGATGATCCGGCCAACATCACCCGTGATGCGCAGGACGGTGGCCGGACTGACGTTGTCCGCCGCCGCCCTGGTCGGCATCGTGCTGCAAGAGGGCTACACCGACCGCGCAGTGATCCCGGTAAAGGGCGATGTGCCGACCATCGGGTTCGGTACTACCACCGGGGTGAAGCTGGGCGACACTACCACGCCGCCGAAGGCGCTGGCTCGGGCGCTGACCGATGTGCAGCAGTTCGAAGGCGCGCTCAAGCAATGCGTGACCGTGCCGCTGGCCCAGCACGAATACGACGCGTTGGTGAGCTTTTCCTACAACGTCGGCAGCCGCGCGTTCTGCCAATCCACGCTGGTCAGGAAACTCAACGCCGAGGACTACGCGGGAGCCTGTACCGAGCTGCTGCGCTGGCGCTTCTTCCAGGGCAAAGACTGCGCGCTGCCCACCAACGCGCGGCTGTGCGGCGGGCTGGCTACACGGCGAGAAGCCGAATACCGGCAGTGCATCGGGGAGGCGTCGTGAGCGTGATTCCGTGGCCGTACCGGCTGCTGGCCCTCGCGGCGCTCGGCGTCGCCCTGATCGGATTTGGCTGGATCAAGGGCGCGAGTCACGCTCAAGCGCAGTGGGATGCCGCCGTCCAGAAGCAGACCCTGCAGGTCGCCACCATCCGTGAGCGGCAGGCGCAGGCCACCGTCAAGGTCGTCACCCAGTACGTCGACCGCGTCCGCGTAGTCCGCGAGAAGGGCGACACAATCATCAAGGAGGTTCCCGTCTATGTGCCCGTTCAGGCTGACGCTGCTTGCACTATCAACCGTGGCTTTGTGCGCCTGCACGACGCTGCCGCCACCGGTGAACTGCCCGAGCCCACCCGAGATGCTGGTGCGGCCGCCGCAGGCATTGCGCTCTCTGCCGTCGCCGGAACCGTTGCTGCCAACTACCAGACCTGTCACGAGAACGCCGAGCAGCTAAGGGCGTTGCAAACGTGGGTCACGGAGATGAAGGTTGCCAGCGAGCAGTAGGGTTCAGCACCGCATCATGGATTGTTCCAGCAACCCGGGCTCCGCGAATCGAAGAACGTGACCTCTGTGCCAGGCAAGGACCGGCCAATGGCCTTGAGTACCTGATGGCAGAACGCCTGCTGATCTCCGTCTGGTTGCCCCGTGAACACCGAGACAGCCATTCGCTTCGGCGGATTTACCGATATGGCATCGAGCACGTGCTGATCCCTTTCGTCAAAGCTCCAGCCATACACGACCAAACGCTCTCCGAGGCTGGGCAAAACCTCTTCGTACACGTTCGTCAGGTAGTGGCTCCGACGAATTGCGGCGACTTTCTGCTTGCTGGTTCCCTCGCTTACAAACACGGGCACATAGTGCCCGGACGCCCACCTCCGGGTTATGGTGCCAAGCAAGTCACCTGCTGCTCCCGCGCCTACAGCGAGCTTTGTCTCATCACCAAGGTAGTCACGCGCAACCGCAAGACTGCCGTGAGGGTAGAAAACCAATGTTGCTCCTGCAGCGTGCCCATAGGGTCGCCGCAGATATTCCCAATCCGTCTGGAACTCCCCGTCGTGGAATGCGTCCTTGAACCAACTCCCGTTCGCCGCGTTGAACAGCAGCATGGCCCAGTACAAGGTGAGGTCGTAGTTCAGGCTGACGACAGTGGGAAACGCGCTCGCAAACGCACCGACCAGTTGCAGGTCGGCGGCAACATCGGCATGCACCGGATGCACACTGTGCACAGCTTCGATCAGTGCTGTACGGACCTCCTCATAGGCTGCGGAGATGGCGGCCGACGGCGTCCCCAATGCCCCGTTGACGTGCTCGGCATACCAGCACGCGAGCAGAACATGCTCGAAATCGGTTGTCCCGAGCTTGGCGAATATTGGGGCAGTGGTGGCGAGCAGTCCTTTTGCATCAGCGATGCCATGGAGTGTTGGGTATGCGAACTCCTTGTGGATGGCGATACTGGCGCCGTTGCCCAGAAGGAGGGAACTCCAATCTTCAGCGCTGATGTTTGCCCAGGTGCCAATATCGATTCTGTCCATAATCTTCACGGGACGTCATTGTGGGTTGATCTCGCCATGCGAGCCGCCACAGCTATGCAACCCAACCCATGCCGCAAGATCCGGTCTCGTGCAGCCATTCGTGGCCGCACACTTTGCAGCGGTAGTACGCCTCATCGGCAGCGCCCATCATCGACGAGACCTTTCTGCCGTCCTTGTACTCGAGATTTGCATGAGGCTTCGTGCTTCTCGACGCGCCAATCAAGGCCTTGCAGTCATCGCACATCGGCGCAGGTGCTGATGCATTACTCATATCGATAGACCCCATCATCAGACGTCAATTGGCGTCGTCTTCCAGACTTCCTGCGCCAGCGCGATGAGCAGCGCGTGGCGCTTCTCGATGGACGCGGCATTCCACGCAGGAAAAGCCTCCAGCTTGGCGTTGATCCGGGAAATCGATGTGTTCTGTCCGACCTCGGTCAGCGCCACCAGGCTGCGCGTCAGGTAGTTTCCGCTCTTGCCGTACTCTGCCTGCTTAGCCTTGTAGAAATCATTGCCCGCGACGATATTGATTGGTTTTTCCAGCAAGGTCAGATTGCCGAGGCGATTCTTGTAGTCGTCGTAGACCGCATTCGGGTTCTCTGCTGCCCACGTGGCACGCAGCTCCGCCTTCGGGTTGTCGGGCAGGATGTGCTCGATTTCCAGCTTGGTGAATGGCTCGAGACTGCCTGGGGCCTTCAAGCCGCTGAACGCCATCTCGACGTGCTGGGTCAGCCGCGCCAGCAGGTAGCGCGTGCGGTACTGCTGCATCGAATACAGCGTGAAGCGCTTGAGGGCATCGGCGAGCTCCTGCGACTTGCCCGCCATGTTCTTCTCGAAACGGTCGGCGACGAAGGTGTTGAGCTGAACCTTCTGCTTCACCGGATCAGTTGTCTCCGCAATCGCACGCAGCTCGTCGGCCCATTGTGAGAAGCTCCGCTCCAGATCCTTGGTCGGCGTCTTGGTGAAGATGTAGTAGAAGAGGAAGCTCTCAAGCTGCGCCACGAAGTGGTCGAATAACGGCTTCGGAAAGTTCGCCGCTGCCAGCAGCAGGACGTAGTGCAAGCTGAACGCCCCACCGGCCAGCCGCTTGAGGCTGTCCATCGCCAGACTGGGCTTGCCGTCATTCCCCAGCCCGTTGGCGAAGGCCAAGTAGTGCTCGACGTTGCGAATCACCTTGCGGACGAACTCGAAGGGTTTGCCTGCGTAGTCGCAGAGCGCCGCGTTGTCCTTGGCGATGAACCAGTCGTAGATCTCGTCCTCGCGCACCACCGCATCACCGCGCTCGTTCTTGATGACGTAGTTGGCCATCAGGAAGTAGCGCAAGAAGCGCAGCGGCTTTTCCTTCTCCTTCTCCAGTGGCTTGGTGATCTTCTTCCACTCGTCCTTGAGCTGAGTGAACTGGGTCTGCTTGACCTGCGTGAACAACAGGTTTTTCAGCAAGTCCATCGGGTTCAGACCGACGCCGCGCTCGTTGATGGTTTCGAAAATCTTCAACGCGCTGCTGACGTCGGTGGAGATCTGGATGAACACCACGTTGTTGGCCAGATAGCCCCAATACTTCTTCAGCTTGGCCGTGTCGTCGTAGTTGTCCTTTAGATAGCGGTACAGCGTGCTGTAAGCATTGACCAAGTTCTCTAGCGACCCGAAGCTGGTGATGCCAGCAGACTGGATGCCAGCGCGCACGGTCTGTGGCTCTGCATCCAGCTCGACCAGTTTGGCCATCACTTCGCCTGCGCTCTCGTAACGCGGTTCCAGCTTCAGGGTGGTGCGCACCTCGCCGTCGCTGTCCACATAGCTGGTCGAGATCAGCCCGGAGATCATCTGGCGCTGTGGCTCGCCCCGGAACAGATGCTTGAGCGCGCACAGCAGCAGGAAGAACGTCGTCAAGCGCTGCTGGCCGTCGATGACCTCGTAATGGTTCTTCTGCTCGGTCGGCGACACCAAGACTGTGCCAATGAAATATTCCCGCGTCGTTCCCGCATCGATCTGTTCGCCGATGTCCTCCAGCAACTGATGCACTTCCTTGTCCGTCCAGACGTACTCGCGCTGGTAGTCCGGGACGATGTAGAAGCACTCACGGAATGCCTCCTCGATGCTGTACTTGTGGTTTTCGATGCGAGCCATCTTCTTCCTTCTTCGTTCTTCAAATCGCGCTGCGCAAAGCGACAAACTGGTTACTCGGTCCTTCCGACCGAAGGATCAGATTCGCACTGTTCGACACCACGTAGGCCAGGGGCCGCGTCAAGGTGAACGGGAACAGCACGGGCAGCGACTGCAGGCTGGGCACTGAAACGGGCTTGCCGGCGTAGCGCACGGCCGCCTCGATCAACCAGGCCGTCAGTCCGTCGTTGTCGATCGCGGTTGGTGCCAGCCGGATGACCCGCTTGCCTTTCTCGACCCGCTCCACGGCGCCCCAACTCGCCTGGCTCTGGATGACCATGTTGGTCATGCGCCGAGTGCCTTCGCGCTCTCCGTAGGTCTCGCTCATCCGGCGATGCACTTCGGCGGACGCGCAGTCGCCCTGGATGGCGGAGAGGCGGCCCACCAGCTCGGCCACTTTGCCAAAAAACGGGTAGGTCGCCACCGACATACCCCAGCACAGCGCCGCGACCGGTATGTCCGGCTGCGTCTTGTGGATGGCCACGCCGCGATCCGCGTAATCGACCAGTTCGGCGCGCGGCTCCAGCCACAGCCGATTCAATACGGTGCGTGTTTTCTTCTTAGCTTCCACGCCAAGCTCGGCTGCATCGAGCAGTGCATTCAGATCATCTAGCCCAGCCACGCCCGCACGAATATTCAGTGCCGCAGCCGCCCAATCAAGCTGAATGAACCGATCAAAGCCTATTTTTGGGGCTGATGAATTCATTCGGTACCAATCACATAACTGACTTTCACAAAGGGCACGATCAACTCTTCGACCGACACCCCGCCGTGGACCACCACCTGCTCGCCCTCCGGCACAAAGGCGGTTCGTCCGCCTGCGAATAGGGGCATGAAGTTCGCGGGCAGTCCAGCGATGTCCAACCTCACTGTGGTGGGATAGGCCGCAGCGGAATCGGCCAGCAATGGCTCACTCCGGTAGACTCGAACGCGCTCACCGCGCGTCTCTGCAATCACGCCCTGACTGGGCCTGCCGACGCCGGTGGACTCAACGTTGCCGTGGTCCGCCGTGAGATAGATGTGGTATCCCTTGTCCAGCAGCAGCGAGAACAGTCGATCAACGAAACCGGTCGACAGCCAGTTCCCGATCCACATCGCCACGTCCTTCTTGGACCGCTCCTTGTGGAGCCGATCGTCCACCTCATCGATGACCAGGCCCACCACCTTCGGGCGCCGGTCGATCAAATCCGCTTCCAGTGCGTCGAGCTGATGGGTCTGACGCAGCGCGCGTCGATACATCACCTCATTCGAATTGACGCCTTCGTTCTGCCAGAACGTCTTCCACAAGGATTCCTCCTTGTCCGTCCTGTCGATGGAGTCGTCGAACTCTCGCGGTTTCAGCCCGGAGAACAGCGCCTGACGCGACACCGACGTCACGGTCGGCAGCCATGCAAACGCGGTTCCCTCGTCGAACGCGAAACGTTTCGTGGTGGCGATCAGGCGCTCGCGGATTTGCACCCACTGGTCGAAGGCCAGCCCGTCGAATACCAGCAGAGCCACCTTGGTTTCCCCTGCGGACCGCCGATGCCGCAAGAAGCGCGGCACGTGGTGCACCATCACCGGAACTTTGGTCACCGGCTGCAGGATCAGGTCGGCGTAATGCTTGGCTGCGACCCAGGCTTGCAGATGCTCGTCTGATTGCGCCTGCAAGGTCTTGATCCGTTCCCGAATCACCGGCATGAGTTCGCCGCATTCCGTGCTTGGCAGGCCATGCGTACGGGCCAGAATCTCACCATAGCGTTTGGCGAACTCGCTCCAATCCTTGTGTGAAGAGGCCGCCGTTGGCGTCGTCTCGATCAGGCCATCGATGCCTTTGAGCACCAAAGCCTGCAATGCCGCCGGGTCCTGGACGATGCCGGCCTTGATCCAACTCGGCATCCCTGCCGGGACACTGTGCACCGCGAGCGGATGCAAGCTGCCATCGAGGAACATGGAGTCGACCAGCACCTGCACGTCGGAGTGGTCGAACGGAATCTCGATCTTGGCGAGGTAGTCTGGCGGTGGCGGTTCACCCGTGCGCGTGCCATCCAGCCCCAGGGTCTTCAGATAGCGGTACCACGCATCCTGCACCACGCGCAGCAGCGCGCTCTTGGATGCCAGCCATGTGGCGACGGGCAGGCCCGCGAACAAGCCTTTACCCTGGAGGATGCTTGCCGCATGCTCGGCAAACAGCGGTGGCAACGAGCGGTTGGCAAAGTGCATGCGCAGCAGCTCGCGCCAGAAGTCGACCGGGTTGCGAATGGATCTCGGCGTCAGTTGGTAGACGTGTTCGAGAATGAAGTCCTTGGACTCGTTCTCACCGCGCGCTGACTGCAATTCGGTCTGGTGAGCATGAAACAACCCGGCAAAGTGCTCCGGCTCGACTTGCTGTACCGCACTGTATGCCAGCCTGGGGAAGAGCTCTGCAAGGCTGAGCCGGACCACACGTCCGTGGTGCACGATGTCCCACGGCAACTCATTCGCGTCGGCGCTGCGCAGATGCAGAACCAGCGAAGGCGCTGGCCCCGCCTCACCGCGATCCCAGGCTTCGCGATAACGTTCCTCGTATTCCGCCCGAAAGGCGAATGGGTCTTCGTACAGCATGACCTCGAAGCCCCGGCTGCGCAGTTCGGACAGGAGCTTTTCGTCCAACAGCACATCGTCGGGGTCGCACGCCACCCACAGCCGGGTGAGATCGGCCGTGAAGTGGCTGAGAATACGTTCTGACCACTGGCTCATCCCACCTGTCCTCCGGGCATCACATCGCCGGAGACGCGCACCATCATCACGGCATTCAAATCCGGCACGCTGGCCTCCATGTCGTCCAAGGCGGCCATGCGTGCATCGTGTTCCTGCTGCAGCCGCTTGCGCCGGTGCTCACGCACGGCGGGTAAGCCGATTCGTCCGATCGCCTGACCTCGGGCCTCGAACGCATACACCGCTCGTTCGCGCTCTTCCTTCAGCCGGGCGCGGTGTTCGGTCAGCAGCTCGGTGAATATCCGTTCACCCTGGGTACTGGCAGCCGCCTGCGATGCCTCGAACCACTTCGCCGACTCCTCGGCACCCGTCACTGCATGCACGTCTACGGTTTCGGTCAGCAGCAGATCCCAGACGCGCTTGGCGGTCGGCACGAAGGGGCGGCCTTCCTCGTTGATGAACACCGGCAGGAAGCGCTTCCGGCTCAGACCTTCAGCCGCCAGGCTGATCTCCCATAGCGACCAGATACCGCGAACCGAATCCGGCAAGCCGGTCACGCGGATCACCGGCAGGGGCTGCCCGGCGACAAAGCGTGGCAGCTCACTGATCACCGCCCGAGCGCGTGGGTCTTCCATCGTGACCCATTCCAACTCCGGGTTCTCATCCGCCGTGCGGGCGTCAAAGCAGGCCTGTGCCGACTCACTGCCGTCTGCCCACTTCACCCGCCACGCCTTGCCAACCTTCGTTGCCGAGCCGCCGCGCGCAGCCAACCCGCTGGTGATGGCGCGCTCCAGCCAGAACTGCGCCGGGTGGTCGCGCCACTTGCGGGCATCGTCGGCGTCCAGATCGTGCTCAGTGGTGAGCAGATCGCTGTTCTTCTTCGACTCCGCCAGGGTGGATCGAAGCTGCGACACCACCGCGTCGCACTCCTGTTCGATGGCATCCGGGTTCTGCAGGCCATGCACGAACAGCTCGTCGAAGATCGGGTCGGCCTGGACCGAATCCATCACGTCGGCCGCCTTGTCGACGCCAAACTCCTGCGCGATGACCTCGAGCTTTTCCTCCAGCACCTGGCGCACGCGGTGTTCCACGGTGTCTTCAAGCACGAAATTGATGGCGCGAACCACGTGCTTCTGACCAATGCGGTCCACTCGACCAATGCGCTGCTCGATCCGCATTGGGTTCCACGGCATGTCGAAGTTGACGATGACGTGGCAGAACTGCAGGTTCAGGCCTTCACCACCGGCATCCGTCGAAATCAGCACGCGCACATCCTTGGAGAACACCTGTTGTGCCCGCGTGCGCGCTTCCAGGTCCATGCTGCCGTTGAGCGTCGCCACCGAGAAACCCCGGCTTTCGAGGTAATCGGCCAACATCGCTTGCGTCGGCACGAACTCGGTGAAGATCAGCACCTTCAGCGCCGGGTCACCTTCCTCTTGCTGCAGCTTGTAGATCAGCTCCAGCAGTGCCTCGGCCTTGGCATCAGTGCCAGCGGCCTCCGTTTCCCGCGCCAGGTCTAACAGCATCTCGACTTCAGACTTCTCCAGCTCCCAACCGCTGGACTGCATGGCCAGATCCACCTGGGACTGGCCATCGAGATCGGCCCACTCGTCGGCGCTGGTGTTCTCAAAGAGATTCGCTTGGGGCTGTGGCGCATCAAGCAGGGCCTGGCGCTTCTCCAGCGTGGTGCGGATGGCTGCCGTGCTGGAGGTCACCAGCCGCTGCATCAGGATCATCAAGAAGCCGATGTGGCGCTGCTTGGCTGCCATCGCCTGGTTGTAGCCGTGGCGCACATAGTCGGTCACCGCCTCGTACAGGCGTTGCTGCGAGCCGTGGCGGGCCTGCCAGGCAACCGCCTGCAGCCGGGTCACACGCGGCTTGAAGAGCGGCTGCCCCTCGGCGTTGATCGATGCGCGCTTCTCGGTGCGAATCACGAACGGCCGCACCCGGTCACGGCTGACGCTGCTCTCGTCCGGGAAGGCTTCGCGATCCAGCAACTGCATCAGCCGCATGAACTGGTCGGTCTTGCCCTGGTGCGGCGTGGCGGACAGCAACAAGAGATAGGGTGATGCCTCGGCCAGCGCCGCGCCCAGCTTGTAGCGGGCCACCTGCTCGGTGCTGCCGCCCATACGGTGGGCTTCGTCGATGATGACCAGATCCCACGACGCTGAGATCAGGTCCTCGAAGCGCTCGCGGTTGTAGGTGTTGAGTTGCTCCAGGCTCCAGCCACGACGGCCTTCCAGCGGCTTCACCGAATCCAGCGAGCAGATCACCTGGTCGTGCATGCGCCACAGGTTCTCTTCCTCGCCCGCGCCGCCACTGCGCCACTGGCGGAAGGCCGCCAGCTCGGACGGCTCGATGAACTGGAACTTCTCGCCGAAGTGCAGGCGCATTTCGGCCTGCCACTGGCGCACCAGTCCCTTGGGCGCCACCACCAGGATGCGCTTCACCCGGCCACGCAATTTCAATTCGCGCAGCACCAAGCCGGCCTCGATGGTCTTGCCGAGACCCACCTCATCGGCCAGCAGGTAGCGAATGCGGTCGCGGCTCACCGCGCGGTTCAACGCGTAGAGCTGGTGCGGCAGCGGCACCACGCTGGACTGGATCGGCGCCAGTAGCAGGTTGTCCTCCAGCGCATCCAGCAGCTTGGCCGCCGCCGTGGTGTGCAGGATCTGCTCCACGCTCGGGCGCACACTCTCCAGCGAGGCCAGTTCCACCGCCCGAGCGCGTACCACCGCGTCCTTGGCGGGCAGCCAGACGCGGTAGGCCACCTCGCCCCACACGTCCTGGCGCTCGATCACCCGGCAAGGCGATGCCTGCCGGGTGAACCAGCACCAGTCACCGATGGTGAAGTTGCGCCCAGTTTGCGTCATCGAGCGACCTCATCGCGTAGTGCTTTGCCTTGTGCAGTCAGGCGATAGCGCTGCTTGCTGCTGTTAGGCTTGTCAGGGATGGTCATTTCGACGAGGTCCAATGCCAGCAAAGGCGTCAGCACTACCTCGCGGAACTTACTCCTGTTGCTACGTCCGACCCACTGCATCAAGGTGGCAACATCGTGTTCATCGGTCATCTGCGCTAACACTGTGTGTTGCTCGGCACTCAGTCCCGGTTTGGTCCCAACCTGGTCCCGACTTGGTCCCGACTTGGTCCCAGTTAGATCGGTAGCCTGCGCTTGCGCCTCTTGGGCAAACCGCTGGCGAATCGCCTCACGCACATGAAACTGCGTATCGCTAAGCTGATCGAGCAACTGTTGCCGCACCAGATGGTCGGCCACCGCCCGCGCCTGCTGGGTGGTACCGATGCCGAGGCTGCGGATCGCCGTAAGGGTGAGCGGCCCGCCCTCTGGCAGTGACAGCGCCAACGCCAGCGCATCCGCCTGCTCGGGCGTCAAATTGGTTCCCAAAGTCTGACGAAAGCGCAGCATGGCGTCGGTCACCAGCGGCTTGTTCACCAACACCAGCTCAAATTCCTTGCGTGCCTTGTCGTTTTTCAAGCGCGGCGGCGTGCGCCCCAGCTCGTGCCAGTTACGGAAAATGGCGCGAATGCCGGTACCGGCCTGATCCGACAGGCCAATGCGGCGAAACGCCTTCACGATGGCTGGGTTGCGTACCTCTTTCTCGGTCGGGTCCAGCAACTCCGCCTCGGTGGCAAAGGCATCCCCGGGGTTCCAGAACACCGTGCGGTCGGTAAACAGCTTGATCGATGCCTTGCGCCCGTGGTCGCCGTAGTCCTGGTGGATCAGCAGGTTGATGGCCGCCTCGCGGAAGGCCACATAGTCGGGCGGATCATCGTTGCGGCGCAGCGTTGTCGGGTCAAGCGAGAACGGATGCTCGGCAATGCGCATATAGCGCGCCACCAAGCCCTGCCAGGTCTGAAAGATGTTCTCCTCGAATACATAGCGGTCGTGCCAGCGCTGCTCGGCCGACCATTTGTCAAAAGCGGTGTCGATGCGCTGATAGTCCAGCACAGGTCTGGGCAGGATTTGGCGTACGAAACGGCCTGTGCCAAACAGCAACACGCCCGCGCGGGTCGGATGAAGTTTGCCGCCTTGTTCGACCACAAAATTCCAGTTCAACAGGAACGCAATCGGGTCGGTGATTTCGGCATGCTCGGGGTTGCGGCGGGCAAACTGCGCCTGGTACCACTTGACCGTCTCCAGATCGAAGCAGGACTCCGCAGCAAGCTCAGCCAGCACCGCGCCGTCGTAGCGATCCTGTGCCGCATCGCGCAGAAAGCGCTCCAGCTCACTTTGTGTGCATTGTTCGTCGCCCGCACCACGGCGCACGTAACTCTGTCGTGGATCGCCCTTCAGGTAGACCGGCTTGTCGGCGCGAGCCATCTCGGGCACATAAAAGGCGAACACATGCTTACCATCAACTTCAAAGCGATGTGCCTGGACCGCAAGCACGCGGTTGAGCTTCTGCCCGCCGCGCAGCACCGCGAGAAAGTCGTTCTGCACCTTGTCCGGCTCTTCAACGCCCGTCACCTCCAGGTGGTGATTGACCTCGCTGACGCCAAAAACGAGCCAGCCACCAGCGGTGTTGGCAAAGGCGGAGACGGTTTTGTAGGCATCCTCGGGCACACCACGCTGGGCACGCTTGCACTCAAAGTCGTTCCACTCCAGGCCATTCAGCCGCGCCAGCAATTCGTCCTGATTCATCAAGCTGCTCCACGTGGGGTCATCAGATTCCGTCCTCGGTTCGGGTCAGCGCGAGGTCATAGAGGGTGAGCAGCTTTTCGTCCTCTTGCAGCGCAGACTCAGGAACTTTGGCCGCGATGTCGATGATTGTCTGGTAGTCCTTATTGCCCCACGCGGTTCTGAAGCCAGCGCGCAGCGCTTCCAAGCGGAACTCCTTCAGACGCCGCCCGGTGAACGCTCGATAGAGGTCAAACTCCTTGAGCAGCGACTTCTCACGTTTCTTCTCCAAGTCCTGTGCCTTGTTCGGGTCGGGCACGTACCAGCGATCCTTGGCTTTGGCCACCAGTGCTGGACTATTCTTCTCCAGCCCGCGTAGATCCTTGTGGTTGGTCGAGAGGTAGCTGTGGATTTGGCTCGGAACCTCACCCGTGCCGTCGTACTTCAAGAAGTTGTCTTCCAGTAGTGCCGAAAGCTCGGGTTTGGCTTCGTGCTTTTTCCACCCTGCGCCAAGTTGCCCCATGAACTCAGGGCTGACCTCTTGGTAAGTCGATGGACGGCGCTTCAAGAAATCGGTCAACCAATCAATCGCGCTGCGCTCATCGGAAACGAACATCTCCATCTGAGGCGCAATAGCAACTTGCATACGCTTCTTGTCGTACTCGGTGACCTGGTCCGGCAAAAAGACCATTCCATCTCGTTCAATAAAACGCTGACTAAGACCGGCCTGAAACTCCTGAGTGGACATTGGAACCTGAACGTTGTGCCGGAAAAACCACGCCACCATCCGATCGAAAATAATGCGAGGATCACGCTCCGAAATAAATTCCAGCTCGCCATTCCGCACCTTTACTGAAGGCAGGTACTGCAGATGTGTTCGAACAAAATCCCATACCGAATCTTCACTTCCACCCGTTCGTGCAAACCTATCTTCCAGCCCGCCATTGGGCTTGTATGCCGATATAACAAGGTCTTGCTTCACTGAGGTTTTGTTGTTTACAGCGTTGAAGCTACCTTGCTTCTTGTCCAGCGCCGAGACGTTTGCAACAACGAATCCTGCCTCTTGAAGTGCGGTTTGAATAGCATTCCACACCGCCGCCTGACTGTTTGAGAATTCCACGGTCATCCAGCGTCCAGGCTTAAGAACCCGAAACGCTTCTTCGAAACACCCTGTCATAAGTTTTCGATATGCATCTAAAGATTTCGTCTGGCTCTTGTTTTCAATTGCTTCTGGTTTCGAGTTTGTTCTTACGCCAAGCCATCCCTCGGTGAGAAAATTTAATTCCGAATACATCAAGTTCCCTCCAAAGGGAGGATCAACGAAGATGTAGTCTAGCTACCAAAAGGAGGCCCCCCGGCTCTGCCGGGGAGGCAGTAGAAGTTTGAC